>DASWMK010000141.1 GCA_036399815.1 Acidimicrobiales bacterium | reverse complement strand
GCAGGTGGGCGGCCAGGGTCGGGTCGTCGACGGTGCCGAGCAGCTGGCAGCCGTCGAGGCCCAGCTCGGCGACCTGGCGCTCGACGGCGGCGACGAACGGCGTCAGGTGCGTGGACCCGACGATGGCCAGGGTGGCGGTCGGGTGCAGGTGGGTGACGAGCAGGTGGAACGCCTGCACCAGCTGCTCGGGCCGCTTGTGGGGCAGGACCTGGGCGACGTGCACGAAGTGCGGCCCCGGCCGGGCGGCGAGCGCCGCGGCGACCGCGGGGTCGGGCTCGACGCGGGCCAGCCGGGCCGGGTCGAGCACGGGCGGCACCACCCGGGGCGGCGGCCCGCCCAGGCCGGCCAGCTCGGCGGCGTTGAACTCGCTGACGGCCACGGCCAGCACGGCCCGGCGCAGCAGCAGGGCCAGCTCCTCGCGGCCCTCCCGGCACAGCCGCTCCAGCACCGGGCTCCAGTTCCTGAACCACTCGGCCGGGGTGACGTTGTGGTACACGACGCCGATCCGCTCCCGTCGGGCGAGCAGCAGGTCGACCAGCGCGGCCGCCCCGATCGAGGCGTGGTAGAGGACGAGGTCGGCCGGCGACGACGGCCGCCGCCGGTACCAGTCGAGGTCGCGCACCTCGTGCTCGATGGCCGGGTCGCGGTACTCGGCGACGATCTCGGACGGCCCGATGCGGCGCAGGAGCTCCCGGTACTCGAGGGCCAGGTTGGTGACCGCGTCGCCCGGCCGGGCGGTGGCCACGACCTGGTGGATCTCCATCAGCGGTGGGCGATCAGCGCGTAGTCCTGGGGCGCGAACAGCAGGGCGTTCAGCCGGGCCACGTTGGCGTTGGCGGTGTCGACCGGCTCGCCCTCCCCGGGCAGGTCGACGAGGCGGTCGGCCTCGGGCGGCGGCGACCGCCACTCGATCTGCACCCCGGCGAAGCCGGCCTCCTGGAACAGGAACGTCAGGTAGGCGGGGTGGACGGGGCGCAGGTGGGTCGGGTCCACGTACAGGGCGTGGGCGAAGACGTACAGGGACTGCGGGTTCACGGTCTCGGCGACGACCACGCCGCCCGGCCGCACCTTGTCGGCGCAGAGGGCGACGAGGTCGACGAGGTCCTGCGCGCTCAGGTGCTCGACGACCTGGAGGAGCACGACGGCGCCGAGCGACCCGTCGGCCGCGGCGGCCAGCGCGGCCACGCCGTCGCCCTCCTCGACCGGCAGCCCGGCCTCCCTGGCGACGGCCACGGCGACCGGGTCGAGGTCCACCCCCCGCACCTCGGTCCCCCGCTCGGCGAGCAGCTCCACGAACTCCCCCCGCCCGCACCCCACGTCGAGCACCGGGCCGGAGCCGGCCAGGCGGTCGGCCAGCGGCGCGTAGGCGGCGAGGAGGTCCTCGCGGGAGCCCCGGAAGGCGTCGACGAAGCGGTCGCTGCCGAACCAGGGGTCGAAGCGGCGGGCGGCCTCCGCCCGCTCCAGCACCTCGAGCCGCCGGTGCAGCTCGGCCACCGCCCCGCCGGCCTCGGCCGGGGCCCGGTCGAGGTGCGACAGCTCCTCGTGCACGAGGTCGAGCTCGCGGTCGAGGTCCGGGTGGTCGTGGCGGGGCAGCGCCTCCATCGTGTCGATGACCACGCCGAGGACCCGCTCGAGGGCGAGCGAGTACTCCCGCAGCTGGTCGAAGATGCCCTGGGCGGTGCGGGAGACGGCCTTGCCGGCCACCCGGTGGACGGTCGACCCGCCGGGCAGGTCGCTGTCGAAGGTGAGGCGGTGGCGGCCGAAGTCGCCGGCCACGTGGAGGTCGTGGAGGACCTGGCGCAGGCGGTCGAACGACGGCCGCGCCGCCCGGCCGGTGACCCGCTCGAAGTGGGCGTCGAGCTCCTCCTCGACGTCGGGCGGGTACACGCCCTCGGCCCGCCGGCGCTCGACCCTCGCCCGCAGCTCGGCCACGAGGGCGTCGACGTCGGGCCGCTCTGCCGGGCTGGTCACGAGCGGTCGAGGTTAGTGGGACCGTGCCGCGGTGCCCGTCACGCCCGCCGCTAACCTCGGCCCGATGCCGGGGGTCGACGTCCTCAGCGGTCGCGCCCGGCGGGCGGCGGCGATCCTGCGCCGGCCGGGCGGCGCCCGCCGGCTGGCGACGATGGCCGCGCTGCGGGCCCTGCCCCCGCCCCGCTTCGCCGACCTGCCGCCCGCGGCCGCCGTCGGCCTGGCCTACGACGTCCTCCTCGGCCGGGAGCCCGACCCCCACGGCCTGGCCGACCTCGGCGGCCGCCTGGCCAGGGGCGAGCTCGACCGCACCGGCCTCCTCGACGCCATCCGGGGCTCGGGCGAGTTCCAGGCCAGGGGCTTCCGCGACCTCGGCCCGTCGCTGCACGCCAGCCGCTGCCGGTTCGTCCGCAGCCTGCCCCCGGCCCGGCGCATCCTCGACCTCGGCGGCACGGCCCTCGGCCACCCCGCCGGCGCGCTCGTCTCGATGGGCTACCCGTACGGCTTCGAGGAGCTGGTGCTGGTCGACCTGCCGGTCGGCGACCGCCACCCGATCTACGCCGTCGCCGGCCCCGACGGCGTCGTCGCCACCGAGCGGGGGCCGGTCCGCTACGCGTTCCACTCGATGACCGACCTGTCGCCCTACGACGACGCCTCCTTCGACCTCGTCTACAGCGGGCAGACCATCGAGCACGTGGGCGAGGCCGACGGCGACCTCGTGCTGAAGCAGGTCCGCCGGGTGCTCCGGCCGGGCGGGTGGTTCGCCGTGGACACGCCCAACGGGCGGGCCTGCCGGCTCCAGCAGGACGAGCCGATCGACCCCGACCACGAGGTCGAGTACACGCGGGCGCAGCTGGAGGCCAAGCTCGCCGCCGCCGGCCTCGCCGTGGTGGCGGCGTACGGCCTCAACCACCTCGGCGCCTCGTTCGCGGCCGGCCGCTTCTCGGTGGAGGACGCGGCGGGCAACCCGGGGATGTTCGCGGCCGTCGACGACTGCTACCTGCTCGCCTACCTCTGCCGGTCGTGGACGGGCTGACCGCCGACCAGCGCCGCTTCCTCGACGAGGCGAGGGCCGAGGCCGACGCCCTCCGCTCCTCGCCGTCGTTCCCGGCGGCCGACGTGGACGGCATCCACCGGGCCGTCGGGCGGCTGCGCTCGGGCGGCGGCGCCGAGGACCTGCGCCGGGCCGTCGCCCGCGTGGCCCACGTGGCCCGCACCGACGCCGACGTGCCCACCACCGCCCGCAACCCGCTGGCCAGGGTGGCCAAGGCCGTGATCCGCCGGGCCCTCGGCTGGTACCTGCTGGCCCTCGGCCGGCGCCTCGCCGCCCTCGGCGCGGCCGTGGCCGACCTGGGCGCGGCGCTGACCGACCGGGTGACCTCGCTCGAGGAGCGGGTCGAGGCCCTGGAGCGGGAGCGGGCGGGCCGGCCGTGACCACCGTCCACCAGGTGGTGCCCGTGCTGGCCCGGGCCGACGCCGTCGGCGCCCACACGCTCCTCGCCAGGGACGCCTTCCGGGCCGCCGGCTGGGCGTCGGAGGTGTTCGCCGAGGACCTCCACGACGACGTGCGCCGGGAGGCCAGGCCGGTCCACCACCTCGACCGGGCCGGCCCCGCCGACCTCCTCCTCTACCAGTGCTCGACGGGGACGGCGCTCACCGGCTGGCTGCTCGACCGTCCCGAGCCGCTCGCCGTCGAGTACCACAACATCACGCCGGCCCCGTACTTCGAGCGCTGGGAGCCGGAGGCGGCGAGGAACATGCGCCGGGCCAGGGCCGACCTCGCCCGCCTGGCCCCCCGCACGGCGCTGGCGATCGCCGACTCGTCGTTCAACGCCGCCGAGCTGGCCGAGGCCGGGTTCCCGCCCGCCGCCGTCGTCCCGCCCCTCGTCGACCTCGGCGCCGTCGCCGCCCGGCCGCACCGGGCGACGGCCGAGGCCCTGCGGCGCGCCCGCCGGGGCGCCCACTGGCTGTTCGTCGGCCGCCTGGCGCCCAACAAGTGCCAGCACGACGTGATCGCCGCGCTGGCCGCCGCCCGCCGCCTCGGGCTCGACCCCGGCGCCCGGCTGACCCTGGTCGGCAGTACGACCTCGGACGGCTACCGCGACGCGCTCGCCGCCCTGGCCGACGACCTCGGGGTGGCCGGCGCGGTCACGTTCACCGACCGCATCGGCACCGCCCAGCTCGCCGCCCACTGGGCCGACGCCGACGTGTTCGTCTGCCTGTCCGAGCACGAGGGGTTCTGCGTGCCCGTGGTCGAGGCCATGCAGGCCGGCGTGCCGGTCGTCGCCCACGCCGCCGGCGCCGTGCCCGAGACGGTGGGCCCGGCCGGCGTCCTGCTCGACGACAAGGACCCGGTGCTGGTGGCCGTGGCCGTCACCCGCCTGCTGGCCGACCCGGTGCGCCGGGGCGAGCTGGTCGACGCGGGCAAGGCGAGAGCCGCCGAGCTCGGCGCCGAGGTGGTGGCGCCCCGGCTGGTCGAGGTGGTCCGGCGGTTCCTGGAGGGCGGCGCCGGCGGTGGCTGACCGGCGGGGCGTGGTGGCGATCGTCCCGCCCCGCTACGGCGACGACGTGGTCGGCGGGTCGGAGGCGGTGCTGCGGGAGACGGCCAGGGGGCTGGCCGCCCGGGGCTGGGCCGTCGAGGTGCTGACGACCTGCGCGAGGGACCACTACACCTGGGCCGACGAGTACCCGGCCGGGCGCAGCGACGACGGCGGGGTGACCGTCGTGCGCTTCCCGGTGGTGCGGCGCGCGGCCGAGGGCGTCGACCGGGTGGCGCTGGAGCGGCGCATCGCCGTCGGCCCGCCGCTCTCCCCGGCCGAGGAGCAGGCCTGGCTGAACGGCCTCTTCCGGGTGCCGGGCCTGTTCCACCACCTCGTCGCCCACGCGCCCCGCTACCGGGCGATCGTCCTGTCGCCCTACCTGTTCTGGACGACGGTGGCCGGCGCCGGCGTCGCCCCCGAGCGCACCGTGGTGGTGCCCTGCCTGCACGACGAGCCCTACGCCCGCATGGCGCTGTTCCGCTCGGTGCTGCCCGCCGTGGCGTCGGCCTGGTACCTCTCCGAGCCGGAGCGGGACCTCGCCCGCCGCCTCGGCCTCGACCCGGCCCGGTCCACGGTGACCGGGGCCGGGGTCGACGTCCCCGCCGGCTACGACGCCGACGGCTTCCGGGCCCGGCACGGCCTGCGGCGGCCGTTCGTCCTCTACGCCGGACGGCGGGAGGCCGGCAAGGGGTGGGACCTGCTGGTCGAGGCGTGGGCCGAGGCCGTGGCCGGGCTGGGCGCCGACCTCGACCTGGTGACGATCGGGGTCGGCCCGGTGGCCGCCCCGCCTGGCCTGGACGGCCGCCTGCACGACCTCGGCTTCCTCGACGCCGGCGAGGCGCCGTCGGCGTTCGCGGCGGCGGCCGCCTACGTGCAGCCGAGCGTGAACGAGAGCTTCTCCCGCACCGTGATGGAGGCCTGGCTGGCCGGGACGCCGGTGCTGGCCAACGCCGGGTCGGACGTCGTGCGCTGGCACGTGGAGCGGTCGGGCGCCGGCGTGCTCTGGCGGGACCGGGCCGAGCTGAGCGCGGCGCTGGAGGCCGTCGCGACGTCGCCCGGCCCGCTCCGGGCGCTGGCCCGGCCGGGGCGGGACTACGTGCTCGGCTCGTTCACCTGGCCGGCGGTGCTCGACCGGATGGAGGCCGAGCTGGCCGCCTTCCCCGTCCCCGTCCCCGAGGGCGCCGCCGGGCCGGCGGGGCCGAGCGGCCGGCGCTGGGTGGTGCTGGCCGGCTCCTACCCTCCCGAGCCGGGGCCGGGGGCGGCCGCCGCCGTCGACGCCGTGCGGGCCCGGCTGGCCGCCGGCGACGAGGTCCAGGTCGTGTCGGCCCGGCCGACGGCCGCCCACGAGGCCGCCCCGCTGGCCGGCGCCCCGGCGCTCGCCGCGCTGGCCCGCCGGGTGCGGGGGGCCGACGGGGTGTGGGTCGGCCTGGAGCCGGGCGTGGCGGTCACGCCCGGCGCCTCACGGGCCAGGGCGCTGGCCGAGCGGGCGGCCCTGGCCGCCGTGCTGCGGTCGGCCGGCACGTCGGTGGTCCACGTGGGCGACGTCGGGCTAGCGCCGGGCGGCCGGGCCGGGCGCCTGGTGCTCGACGCCGCCGGCCGGCTCGTGGTCGGGAGCGAGGCGGAGCGGGACACCCTGGTGGCCGCCGGGGCCGACCCGGCCAAGGTCGAGGTCGTGGCCGGCGCCGCGCCACCGCCGGCGCCCCCGCCGGCCGCCGCGCCGGCCGACGCCGAGCCCGTCCGGCTGCCCGACGGGGCGACGAGGGAAGAGGCCGAGGCCGCGGTTCGGGCCAGGGCCGAGGCGATCCGCCCGCCGGCCGCCGCCCCGTCCGCCGACGGCGCCGGGCCCCCGGCGAGCGACCCGCTCCGGGTGATCGGCCCGCTGGTGCCCGCCGTCCCCGCCGTCGGCCCGCCGTGGCGGTCGGCCGCCCGCCGGGTCGTCGCCCGGCTCACCGGCTGGCAGGCCCGCCAGGTGGCCGACCACGTCAACCGCCTGCACGCGGCGACGATCGACGCCCTCGACCGCCTCGGCGGCCGCGACGACCACCGCTGACCGCCGCCGCCGGCCGCGTCAGCGGCTCGGGCCGTCCGTCGTCACCTTGGCGTCGAGCGCCACCAGCCCCACGACCCGCGTGCTGGTCATCACCTCGAAGGTGAACGCCTCCTCGACGTAGTCGTACTGGGTCCGCACGTCGTGGGTGTGGGCGCCTAGGGACACCACGAACTCGCCGTCGAGCAGGGGCACGGCGGAGAACGCGAACGTCACCCAGCCGGTCCCGTGCACCCGGTCGGGGCCCTGGCCGAGCACGTCGGTGTTGCAGCCGTAGACGAGGTGCTCGTCGGTGTCGTGGATGTTCAGCGCGAAGACCACGTCGTCCACCGGCTCGGGCGCCTCGTAGCGCAGGTGCACCCGCAGGGGCTCGCCGGGCCGGAGGAAGGCCCGCTCGCCGGCGCCCGGCCAGTCCGCCTTCACGTCCACGATCCGCACCTGCTTGCTGAGGACGCGGATGGCCCGGTGCTCGCCGGTGTCGAGCACGGTGCTGCCGCCGCCGGACCCGCCGAGCAGCCGCTCCCTGAACGTGCGGATGGCCTCGAGCGGCTCGTCGACGGTCACCTGCCGGCCGTGGTCGAGGACCATGGCCCGGTCGCAGATCTGGCGCACGAGGTCGGGCGCGTGGGTGACGAACACGATCGTCCGCCCCTCCTGCTGGAAGCGCCGCACCCGCTCCAGGCACTTCTGCTGGAAGGCCTCGTCGCCCACGGCCAGCACCTCGTCGACGAGCAGCACGTCGGGGTCGACGTTGGTGGCGACGGCGAACCCGAGCCGCACGTACATGCCCGACGAGTAGTGCTTCACCTGCTGGTCGATGAACTGCGACAGCTCCGAGAAGTCGACGATCTCGTCGAAGCGGCGCTCGATGTCCCGCCGGGGCAGGCCGAGGATCGAGGCGTTGAGGAACACGTTCTCCCGGCCGGTGAGCTCGGGGTGGAACCCGGCGCCGAGCTCGAGCAGCGACGCCACCCGGCCCCGCGTGCGGATCTCCCCCTCGGTCGGCCGGAGGATGCCGCCCACGCACTTGAGCAGGGTCGACTTGCCCGACCCGTTGTGGCCGAGGAGGCCGACGGTCTCGCCCTCGCCCACGTCGAGATCGATGTCGCGCAGCGCCCAGAAGTCGGTGGTCGTCCCCCGCCGGCCGAGATGGACGACCCGCTCCTTCAGCGACGTGTAGCGCTCGCTGTTGATGCGGAACCGCTTGGACACGGCCCGGATGGCGATGGCCGGCTCGGTCACCGGCTCAGAGCTCCTCGGAGAAGTCGCCCTCGAGCCGCCCGAACACCTTCAGGGCGACGAGCAGCAGCACGACGGCGCCGGCGCCGACGATGCCGAGGTTGCGGAGGTACCAGAGCGCGCTCTCGTCGGGCAGCAGGCGCACGACGTCGGCGCCCTCGCCGGAGACGACGCGCCCGTAGATGGCCCGCTGGAAGGCGATGACGACGGGGGTGATGGGGTTGAGGAGGGTGAGCGTCGACGGGAGGCCCCGCTCGGTCAGCTGGTTGGCCGTGAGGTACCAGGGATAGACGATCGGCGTCATCCAGAACCAGGCGAGCAGGCCGAGCTCGAGCAGGTGCTGCGCGTCGCGGGCGTACACGTTGACGGCGGCCAGCAGCACGGCCAGGGCGGCGGCCAGCACCAGCAGCACGAGCAGGGCCGGCGGGATCAGCCACAGGTAGCCCCAGTCCGGACCGTGGGTGAAGGCCAGCAGGGCGGCGACGAGCACGCAGCCCTGGAGCAGGAAGTGCACGAGGTTGGCGCCCACCGAGGCCAGCGGGAGGATCTCCCGCGGGAACCACACCTTGTTGACGAGCGGGGCGTTGGCGACGATCGACGACGTGGCGCTCGTGAGCGACGTGCTGAACAGGTTCCACACGAGCAGCCCGCACAGCAGGTAGACGGCGAACAGCTCGATGCCGTTCTGGAGCACGAGCTGGAAGACCACGTAGAAGACGGCCAGGTACATGGCCGGGTTCAGCAGCGACCACACGAAGCCGAGGGCGCTGTTCTTGTACTTGACCTTCAGCTCCTTGCGCACCAGCCCGCCGAGCAGCTCGCGGTAGCGCCACACGCCGGTGAGGTGGCTGCGGAGCGACCGCTTGGGGGCGACGACGGTGAGCGAGGAGGTGCTGGTCATGGCAGGCGTTCCAGGGTAGAGGCCAGGGCCGTCGCCATCGCGGTCCTCGACCGTTCGGGGCCGAGGTCGGCGAGGCGGCGGCGGCCGGCGTCGACCATCCGGGCCCGCAGCCCGGCGTCGCCGGCCACGCGGGCGACGGCCGCGGCCACGAGCGCCGGCTCCTTCGCCGGCAGCAGCAGGCCGGCGCCGCCGAGCGTCTCGGGGACGGCCGACGAGGCGTAGGCGACGATCGGCAGCTCGTGGTGCATGGCCTCCAGCAGCGGCACGCAGAAGCCCTCGTGGTCCGAGAGGCAGACGAACACGTCGGCCTCGCGGTAGTGGGCGGCGAGGGCGTCGTCGGGGAGCGAGCCGGTGAGGTGGACGGCGTCGGCCAGGCCGAGCGCGTCGACGGCCTGCTCGATGGCGGCGACGTAGGACGCGGTGGCCGGCGAGCCGACGAGGTGGAGGCGGGCGCCGGCGTCGTGGACGGCGTGGTACCAGGCGAAGGCCCGCAGCACGTCGTGCTGGGCCTTGTTGGGCACGACCCGGCCGACGAACAGCCAGTCGGTCCCCCGCTTCGTCGCCCGGAGCCGCTGCGCGGTGGCCGGGTCGGGGCCGGGCCACCCTGCCGGGTCGACGATGACGGGGGCCACCGCCGTCCTCGTGAACCCGGCGGCGGCCAGGTCCTCGGCGTTGACCGTCGAGTCGCCGATCCCGAGGGCGGCCACGCCGGCCAGCGCGGCGAGCTGGCGCCGGCCCCAGGCGAGCGCGTAGCCGAGGTCGCCGTCCCAGGGGGCGACCAGCTCGACGGGCGTGAGGTTGTGGTAGTCGACGACGAGGGTCTCGCCGCCGGCCGCCCGGCCGCAGAGGAGGTCGGCCGCCGGGCTGCCGACCGAGCACTGGTAGACGACGGCGGTCGACGGCGCCGGGGCGGGCAGGTCCTTCAGCGGGCGGGCGAGGTGGCGGACGTCCGCAGCGGCGTGGATCGTGAAGATGTCGGACTCGTGGCCGAGCTCGCGGAGCAGCCGCTGCACGGCGAGCGTGTGGCCGCCGACCGCGTCCCTCGCCGCGAAGCTCGGGACGACCTGGTGGACGGCGCTCACGACGGGCGGCGGGCGACCACCGCGTAGGTCGGCCCGCCCTCGCCGTGCGTGCGCTCGACGGCGAGCGCGGCGGCGGCGAGCAGGTGGGCCCAGGTGCGGGCGTCGAGCGGGTGGCCGGGGGCGAGGTCGGCGACGACCGGCCCGGCGACGGCCCGCCAGGCGGCCGGGTCGGTGCCGACGAGCACGACGGTGCCGCCGGGCCGGGCCGCGGCCGCGGCGAGGGCGGGCAGGCGGCGCTGCTCGGCGATCGGCAGCAGGTCGGGCGCGCCGGCGACGGCGACGGTCGCGGCCCCGCCGGGCGGCGCGGCCCGCAGGTCGGCCGCCGTCGTCGCCCGGAGGACCGGCGCCGGGCAGCCGGCGAGCAGGTCCTCCCAGTCGCCCCAGGGCGGCTCGGCCGGGGCGAGGTGGGGGTCGAGCTCCGTGCCGCCCGCGTCGGCCAGGCGGGCCTCCAGCGCCTCCACCCGGTCGAGCAGCTCCCGGCACACGCCGACCAGGCCGGTGACCAGCGTGCCGACCTGCTGGGCGACGTGGCGGTGCATCCACCCGGTCGCCTGCTTCAGGCCCCGCTTCACGTGGGGGACGAGGGGGCGGGCCGAGGTGGTCGGCGCGTCGACGTCGACGAACGCGTCCTCCTCCAGCCGGTCGAGCACGGTGCGGAGGTCGCCGGCGCTCGCCGGGCGGCGGCGGTCGAACGGGGCGAAGGCCTCCTCGAGGCGGGCGGCGAGGTGCCGGTTGGCGGGGTCGGCGGCCCGCCGGGCGGCCTCGTCCCGCGCCTCGGCGACGACCTCGTCGAACCCGTCCACGACGGCCATTGTGGCTGCGTAGGGTCGGGGCGTGCCCATCCCCCCCGAGGACATCGAGCGCTACACCGAGGAGCACACGACGCCCGAGCCACCGTGGCTGGTCACGGCGGCCGAGGCGACGAGGTCGGCGACGTCCGCACCGCAGATGATGGTCGGCCACGTCGAGGGCCGGTTCCTCGCCGCGCTGGTCGGCCTGGCCCGGGCCCGGCTCGTGCTCGAGATCGGCACGTTCACCGGCTACTCGGCCATGGCGATGGCCGCCGCCCTGCCCGAGGGCGGGCGCATCGTCACCTGCGAGGTCGACGAGCGCCACGCCGAGCTGGCCCGCCGGCACATCGAGGCGTCGCCCTACGCCGACCGCATCGAGGTCCGCCTCGGCCCGGCCGCCGACACGATCGCCGCCCTCGACGGCCCCTTCGACGTCGTGTTCGTGGACGCCGACAAGACCGGCTACCTCGGCTACTACGAGGCCGTGCTGCCCAAGCTGGCGCCCGACGGGATGATCGTGGCCGACAACGTGTTCCAGCGGGGGCGGGTGCTGGCGCCCGACGACGAGTCGGCCAGGGCCATCGCCGAGTTCAACGACCGCGTGGTGGCCGACGAGCGGGTCGAGGTCGTGATGCTGACCGTGCGGGACGGGATGTCGCTGATCCGGCGGCGGCGGCCGGCGCCGTGACCGTCACCGTCCTCGCCGGCGGGGTCGGCGCCGCCCGCCTGCTGGCCGGGCTCGTGCAGGTGGTCCCGGCCGAGCGGGTGACGGCCGTGGTCAACACCGGCGACGACGTCGTGCTCCACGGCCTCCACGTCAGCCCCGACCTCGACACGGTGACCTACACGCTGGCCGGGGCCATCGACCCGGTGAACGGCTGGGGCCTGGCCGGCGAGTCGTGGGCGGCGATGGAGGCGCTGGAGCGGTACCGGCCGGTGGCGCCGCTCGGGTCGGCCGCCGCGGTGACGTGGTTCCGCCTCGGCGACCGGGACCTCGCCACCCACCTCTACCGGACGGCCCGGCTGGCGGAGGGCGGCCACCTGAGCCAGGTGACGGCCGAGATCACGGCCGCCTGGGGGCTCGGCGTGCGGCTGCTGCCGATGACCGACGACCGGGTGGAGACGAGGGTGACGGTCGAGGAGGGCGAGATCGGGTTCCAGGAGTGGTTCGTCCAGCGCCGCCACTCGGTGCCGGTGCGGTCGCTGCGCTTCGCCGGCGCCGAGTCGGCCCGGCCCGGCCACGACGTGCTGCCGGCCATCGCCGCGGCCGACACCGTGGTGATCGCCCCGTCCAACCCGCTGGTGTCGATCGGCCCGATCCTCGCCGTGCCGGGGATGCGGGAGGCGGTGTCGCACCGGCGGGACCGCACGGTGGCCGTGAGCCCGATCGTGGCCGGCAAGGCGCTGAAGGGCCCGGCCGACCGCCTGCTGGAGGAGCAGGGCCACGAGTCGTCCGTCGTCGGCGTGGCCCGGCTCTACGCCGACGTCGCCTCCGTGCTGGTGGTCGACGAGCAGGACGCCGGGCTGTCGTCGGCGGTGGAGGACGCCGGCCTGCGGTGCGTGGTCGCGCCGACGGTCATGATCGGGCCGAAGGAGGCGGCGGCGCTGGCCGACGTCGTGCTGGGCGTGTTCGGGTGACGCTCCGGATCATCCCGATCGAGGGCGTGCCCGAGGTGCGCCCGGGCGACGACCTGGCCGGGCTCATCATGGACGCCGCCGCGGCCGAGGCCGGCCCGGGCCTGGAGGACGGCGACGTCCTCGTGGTGACGAGCAAGGTGGTGTCGAAGGCCGAGGGCCGGTTGGTCGAGGTCGACCCCGACGACCCGCTCGGCCACAAGCCCCTGGTCGAGCAGGAGGCCGTCCGCGTCCTGCGCCGCCGGGGCGACCTGCTGATTACCGAGACCAGGCACGGGTTCGTCTGCGCCAACGCCGGCATCGACCTGAGCAACGTGGAGCGAGGCTGGGCGGTGCTGCTGCCCGAGGACCCCGACCGCTCGGCCCGCCGGATCCGCGACGCCATCCGAGCCCGCCGGGGCGTGGAGCTGGCGGTGATCATCAGCGACACGTTCGGCAGGACCTGGCGGAGAGGCGTGACCGACGTGGCCATCGGCTGCGCCGGCATCACCCCGGTGGTGGACCTCAGGGGCACGAGGGACACCTACGACCGCGAGCTGATGGTGACGGAGGTCTGCGTCGCCGACGAGCTCGCCGGCGCCGCCGACCTGGTGATGGGCAAGGCCCGCGGCATCGCCGCGGCCGTCCTCCGAGGCGCCGACGCGAACTGGCTCGACGCTCCCAACCTCGCCTCGGTCACCTCGGCCGTCGTCCGCACTCCCGCCGAAGACCTGTTCCGCTAGCGCCGGGCGACGCCGTGCCAGCATGGCGGCATGGCGTGGGCGGACGTCGACAGGGAGATCCGCTCCTGGGTCGTCGCCCTCGCCGGTGTGGCCTTGTCCCTCGTGGTCGACGTGTTCGGCGTCAGGTTCGTGGGAGGCGTCGCGTTGATCCTCGTGGGGACCGGCCTCGCCGTGGCTCTGGGAGTGGGGAGGATCGAGGTCGACCGGGCGAGCGTGCGTCGCCGCCGGCTGGTGTTCGCCGTCCTCGCGGCCTCCGGGATCTACCTCGCGGTCTACGGCTATGCCCGCCTCTACGCCGACCTGAGCGCCGGCGATCCCGCTGCCTTCACCGACGCCGCTCAGCCGGGCGACACCCTCGGCGCCGCCGATTCGCTGTACTTCTCGTTCACCACCTTCACCACGACCGGCTTCGGCGACATCCACGCCGCATCGGGAGTGGCGCGAGCGGTCGTCGTCAGCGAGATGGCGGTCGCCGTCGCGATCGCCATCAGTGCGATCGCTCGGTTGACGAAGGAGCTCGGAGGTTAGCGACGGCTGCCGTTCACGCCGGCGCACCGCCGCCGACGCCCTTCGCCGCTGCTTCCAGGCGGGCCCGATACGTCTCCCACCACTCCTTGTCGCCGGGGGCCATGTTGTCGTTGTCCTGGCGGAGGCCGACCTGGCCGTCGACGAGCTCCCGGACGATGTCGGCGTGGCCGGTGTGGCGGTGGGTCTCGGCGATCATGTGGACGAGGATCTGGTGGAGCGTGACGTCGGCCCGCTCCTCGGGCCACCAGGGGACCCGGCCGGGGGCGTCGAGGGCCAGCGCTTCGATCGTCGCGTCGGTGTGGGCCCACACCCGGCGGTACAGGCCGACGATGTCCTCGCGGGACTCCTCGGCCGTCGCCCACATGTCGGCGTTCGGCTCGGCGTCCTCGTCGAACCACGGCAGCCGCTCGTCCGACGGACGGCCGAACGTGTCCGAGAAGTAGCCCAGCTCCACGCTCGCGACGTGCTTCACGAGGCCGAGCAGGTTCGTCCCGGTTGGCGTCATCGGCCGGCGGGCGTCGTACTCCGACAGCCCCTCCAGCTTCCACAGCAGCGCCTCCCTGGCCAGCTGCAGGTACCGGTGGAGGACGGCCTTGGCGTCGTAGTCGGGCATGCCGTCAGCTTGGCATCGCGGGCGCGACGGCGAGCTGCGGTCCGATCTTGGTAGCGAGCATGGCGGGACGGCGCGACGAGGTGCGCTCTGTGAGGTCCGTCAGGATGGCGCCGAGGGGCGTTACGCGAGCGTGCCGCTAGCTCGCGCTGCCCGACACGGGGTCGGGCCACGGTCACCGTTTCCAGCAGTGGTGGACGCCCGGATGGGCGAGCCGGTCGCGTCGACGTCACGGCCGGTCCGGTGGGAGTGAGATGCAGTGAAACTCCCAGCCGCCGACGCCGCCTTCGACTCGCGCAAGGTCCCGCGCCGGGGCGTTCGTTGAGGTGAACGGGCGCGGAGGAATCGATTCTGCGCCGGTCTACGGGACATCCGCGTCGGCCCTACGCTAGACACGTGCAATTCGACGCCTATCTGTTACACGCATCGGAGGACGCAGACCTTGCCGGGAGACTCGTGGAAGAGCTTCGCAGTCGCGGGCTCAGAGTCTGGTACAACAACTTCCTAGTAGGCCCCAGCATCCGCGAGCAGATGGAAGGTGCGCTGGCGAGAGCTGACTTTGGGATAGTTCTCGTGTCCCCGCGTTTTTTCGGGAAGAAGTGGACGCGTCATGAGCTCGACGCCATGTTCGGGCTGGAGCAACCGGGGGAAGTCAGACTTCTGCCTGTATGGCACAACGTCTCCGCCGAAGACGTACGCCTCCACTCGCCGATGCTAGCGATGAGATCTGCCGCTGTTCTCGATGATGATGTGACAGGTGTAGCACAACAACTATTCCAATCGATAACCGCCCTCAGCGCAGCCAAGAGCCCAGCGCGCATACTCCGGCTCAGAATAGCCGCCGGATTTCCGTGGACGGTCGGCCCGCAATTCCTACCAGGATCGCTATCGAGGTATGAGGAATCGTTCAAGGATTATGCGCAGGTGGCTCTGGCACACTATCCGAACACGACGGACGTAACGTCACCGGTGATCGTACCTCTTATGGAGCTCGTCAGAACGGCCTCGCTATGGGACGGGCAGGAGATCACGGTAATAGCACGACAGCCACGCGAGACGGTGCAAGTTCTCGGGGAAGTGGTGGGTCCCGAGGACCTTCCTGTCAACCCTCCTCGGCCCGAAGGTGTCGGCTTCGTAGAGTACGTCTTCCAACTTGCGTCGGTCGACTTCATAAATGGTGAGCTATGCTATGTGCACTGCATAGGGCCGTACAGCCGGAAGTCCCCCGGCTGGGGCCCCTATAGTCCCGATCCGACGTCGCTATGCGTTGTATCGGGGTTGATGATCGCGTACGGAGTCATGCCGAACGACAAGGGCAAGCAGGTAAACGCTGTCTACCTGGTGGCCTCACGCGTGTACTTCATGCCTCCCGTCCAGGCACCTTAGGCACGTGATCAGGGTCGTATAGGACTACGGCCGCGGTCTTGCATCACGCGTGGTGCGGATGGAATGGCCGCGTTGTCCAGCGGCGGACGCCGACCTCGGGCAACTGCGCGGTACCGCTGGGAGCGAGCCGAGAAGTGAACAGGACCGACACCCGACGCGGTCGCGCATACAGTCAGAAGGGGACGACGGTCGCCAGGAGGTTCTTGCCCTCCTCGCGGCCGGCGAGGGTGCGGCAGAACTCGACCGCGTCCATCTCCAGTCGCTCGGGGGCGCCCGCGCCGGGGTCGCTCTCGTACCTCCCGCCGGCCTCGCCCCCGAGCTCGAGCACGAACGGGCGGGCGTGGCGGCGGGCCCACTCGGCGACGACGTCGGCGACGATGCGGCCGTCGTGGTCCGCGGTCAGCACGAGCGGGCGGCCGGTCGCCCGGGCGGCGTCGACCCGGTGCATCCACAGGTCGCGCAGGTAGATCGTCCCGGCCAGGTAGCCGAGCGTCCACGTCTCCCGGACCGGCCCGTCGACCGGGATGCGGACGTACCGCCTCGCCGGCGCCGGGAGGCGGCGGCGGGCCCGCACGGTCGCCGGCGCCACGTCGGCCAGGCGCGCCATCAGCTCCCTCGGCGACAGGTGCTCGCGCTCGCGGACCTGCACGCCCGACAGCGCGGCCTCGAGGGGGCCGCCCTCCCGCCGCCGCCACCGCAGCGCGGCCGCCATCTGGCGGGCGTTCTCCCGCACCCGCGCCCCGGCCTCGCAGGCGCCGAGCACGTGCAGGTACATGCGCCGCACGTCCCAGGCCGGGCAGTCGGTCGGCGCCGACCACTCGTGCTCGTCGAGCGACCGCAGCAGGTCGAGCGTCCGGGCCAGCTCCTCGGCCTGGCGGTCGACCGCCTCCTCGTAGGTCAGTGCGATCACTCCGTGCTCCCTTCGCGGGCAGGGACGACCTCGCGCAGCAGCATCGACGTCGCCCGGTCGACCAGGCGCTCCCAGCGGTCGCCGCCGGGGTCGTTGGCCAGCTGCTGGGCGGCCAGCCCGGCCATCACCGCCGTGACGAGGTCGAGGTCGGCCCCGTCGACCCCGAGCGACCGCAGGCGGGCGACCGACACGTCGTACGCCTCTTGCGCGACCGCCAGGCTGGCCGGCGACGGCACGAACTCCGGCACCGTGCGCTGGAACAGGAGCTGGTGGCGCACCGGGTCCTCGACGCAGAAGGCGAAGAAGCGCCGCGCCGTCGCCGCCAAGGCGCCGACCACGTCCCCGCCCTCGGCGTCGCCGGGCCCGCCCCGCATCCAGTCCGCGAACGCCCGGTTGGCACTCGCGAACATGGCGTCGTACAGGTCGTGCTTCGAGGCGAAGTACGAGTACAGCGACTGGGCCCGCATCCCGACCCGCTGCCCGAGGTCTCGCATCGAGAACCCCGTCAGGCCCCGTTCCCGGCCCAGCTCCCAGGCGGCGGCGAGGATCTCCTCGACGGCCGCCGACCGGCGGGCCGCGCGCCTGTCACCATCAGGTCGTCCTGACATTGTCAGGCACTGTGACGCACGGGCGGCGAGCCGTCAAGCGATACTGGCCGTCGCATGGAGCCCGTCCCGCCCGCCCGGCACCTCCTCAGGGCCAAGGACCTGGCCGACGCCCGCTACCGCGAGCGGCTCGACGTGCGCGACCTCGCCAGGGCCGCCCGCCTCTCCCCCGCCCACTTCTCCCGGGAGTTCCGGCGGGCCTTCGGCGAGTCGCCCCACCAGTACCTGCTCACGCGCCGCCTCGAGCGGGCCGCCGCCCTGCTCCGCTCCACCGACTGGTCGGTGGCCGACGTCTGCTACGCCGTCGGCCTCCAGAGCGTCGGCTCGTTCACCACGAGCTTCGGCCGCATGTTCGGCCGCTCGCCCACCGCCTACCGGGCCGCCCACCCGCCGGCCGCGGCCCACGCCCTCGTCCCCGGCTGCGTCGTCCGGGTCTTCGGTCGCCCGCAACTCCGCACGTTTCGAGAAGACGCCCGGCAGGGCCCCACCTAGGTTGGCCGTCGACAACCGATCGCACGACCGACCAGGAGCTCCGATGATCAGGATCGCCAACGCCCAGCTGTGGGTGCTCGACCAGGACGAGGCCCTCGCCTTCTACACCGACAAGGTCGGCATGGAGGTCAGGGCCGACGTCACCGTCCCCGAGATGGGGAACTTCCGCTGGCTGACCGTCGGGCCCGCCGGCCAGCCCGACATGGCCATCGTCCTCATGGCCGTCCCCGGGCCGCCCATGATGGACGAGGAGACCCGCGAGCAGGTCCGCACGGTGGTGGCCAAGGGCTTCGCCGGCACCGTCTTCCTCACCACCGACGACTGCCAGGCCTCCTACGAGGAGCTGCGGGCGAGGGGCGTCGAGTTCGTCGAGGCGCCCGAGGCCCGGCCCTATGGCATCGACGCCGCCTTCCGCGACCCGTCGGGCAACAACGTCCGCCTCACCCAGCTGCTCGACGTCCCGGTGGGCTCGGCGTCGTGAGCCGGGGCGCCAGCGCCTTGACGTAGCGCCGGGCGGGGACCGGCACCGGGCCGGCGGGGCCGAACGCCTCGTACACGAACGGCCCGGTGTCGACCCACCCCCGCCGCTCGTAGAACCGCCTGGCCCGCCCGTTGCCGGGGACGACGGCGAGCCAGGCCGACGGGTGGCCGCCGTCGCGCACCCGGCGCTCGGCCTCGTCCATCAGCGCGTCGGCGAGGCCCGACCCCCGGTGGGCGGCCGCCACGTAGACCTGCTCGACCTCGTCGCCCGTCACGATCACGAAGCCGGCGACCTCGCCACCGGCTTCGGCGACGAGGGCGTCGGGCCACCGCTCGCCGGCCCGCTCGGCGAACGACGCCGCGGTGCGCAGCGGCACCAGCTCGTCCGGGACGTTGCCGAGGTGGCCGTCCCCCCACCCCGCGTGCCAGATGGCGGCGATGGCGGGGGCGTCGGCGGCGGTCGCCGGGCGGACGGGCACGGGGACCGGCACCCGCGACGCGCGGTCAGGCCGTCGGGCGGCGGCGGTGCAGCTCGATGGCCCGGCGGACGACGTCGGCCCGGCGGACGGCCCGGTCGGCGGTGTGGCGCAGGGCCGTCTCCGCCTCCCACAGGGCGTCCTCGGGGACGCCCCTCAGCTCGGCCAGGCTGAGCCGCTGGCGGACCTCCGTCAGCTCCGCGATGAGCCCGTCGAGGTCGTCGATCGAGGCGCCGAGCATCACGCCCCTCACCGTACGCCCACCGTGCTGCCTGCTGCAAGCATTCGTGAGCGGCTTCACGTGCGGTCGAGGCGCTCCCGGAACCACGTGAGCACCTGGTCGATGCCCTTGTCGAGCGGGGTCCACGCCGTCCAGCCGAGGTGCATCGCGGCCCGGCTGGCGTCGAGCGACGACCGCCGCAGCTCGCCCGGGCGGCCGGGCGCCATGACGGCCGGGACGTCCACGCCGGCCGCCGCCGCCATCGTGGCGTAGAGGGTGTTCACCGACGTCTCGGTGCCCGTGCCGACGTTGGCCAGCAGCCCGCTCCCCCGGCTGGCCGCCCGCACGAACGCGTCGACCACGTCGTCGACGTACACGTAGTCCCTCGTCTGCTCGCCGTCGCCGAAGATCGTGCACGGCTCGCCGGTGAGCAGCCGCCCGGCGAAGATCGCCACCACCCCGGCCTCGCCGTGCGGGTCCTGGCGAGGCCCGTACACGTTGGCCAGGCCGAGGGCGACGAACTCGAGGTCGTGCAGCGCCCGGTACACGTACAGGTAGTCGCCGACCACCTTCTTGGCCACGCCGTAGGGCGACAGCGGCCGCTGGGGGTGCGACTCCTTCACCGGCAGCGCCTCGTCGGCCGGCTCGCCGTAGATGGTGCCGCCGCTCGACGCGAACACGACCTTGCGGGTCCCGGCCTCCCGCGCCCCCTCGAGCACGTTGAGGCTGCCGAGCACGTTCACCTCGGCGTCGAACACCGGCCGGGCCACCGACACCCGCACGTCGGCCTGGGCGGCCAGGTGGAACACGACCTCGGGCCGGCGGCGGGCGATCAGGTCGACGGTCGACTCGTCGCGGATGTCGTGGTGGTGGAACGTGAGGTCGTGGTCGCGGTCGGACCGGGCGTCGGCCAGGTTGGCGAGCGAGCCGGACGACAGGTTGTCGACCACGTCGACGGCGTGGCCCTCGGCCAGCAGGCGGTCGACCAGGGTCGACCCGATGAACCCGGCGCCGCCGGTGACGAGCGTGCGCACGGGTCAGGACCCGGGCTCGCGCTCGGGGATGCGCTCCCCGGCCACGTGGGTGCCGGGCGCGACCTCCACCCCGGCCCCGAGCACCGACAGCGCCTCCACGACGGCGCCGGCGCCCACGTCGGCGCCGGGGCCCAGGATCGACCTTCGCACGGCCGCACCCTTCCCCACCGTGGCCCCGTGCAGAAGCACGGACTCGACGACCTCGGCGTCGGCCGCCACCTGGCAGCCGGCGGCCAGGAACGAGCGCTCCACCCTGGCCGTCCGGTCGACCTCGGCGGCGGCGTCGAGGGGGTCCGGCGCCGGGCCGCGGCGCCCGTCGAGCAGGTCGAGGTGGGCCTGGAGGTACTGGGCGGGGGTGCCGGTGTCGAGCCAGTAGGCGGTGGACGACATGGCGTAGAGCACGCCCTCGTCCGCCAGCGCCGGGAAGACCTCCCGCTCGATCGACACCATGCGGCCCTCGGGGATGCGGGAGACGACCTCGGGCTCGAGCACGTAGGTGCCGGCGTTGATCAGGTTCGTCGGCGCCTCGTCCCTCGGCGGCTTCTCGATGAACGCCACGACCCGGCCGGCCTCGTCGGTCGGCACCACGCCGAACGCCGACGGGTCCTCGACGGGGGTCAGCGCGATCGTCGCCCTGGCCCCGGTCGAGCGGTGGAAGGCGACCAGCGCGCCGACGTCGAGGTCGGTGAGGACGTCGCCGTTCACGACCAGCACCGGCTCCCGCACGCCGGCGGCCACGGCGGCGTAGCGGATGGCACCGGCGGTGTCGAGGCGCTCGGGCTCGACGGCGTAGTGCAGGCGGGCGCCCGCGCACACGCCGCCCGGGTACGAGGCGATGAACACGTCCGGCTTGTAGCC
The DNA here is from genome assembly GCA_036399815.1 of Acidimicrobiales bacterium. Classification (NCBI taxonomy): domain Bacteria; kingdom Bacillati; phylum Actinomycetota; class Acidimicrobiia; order Acidimicrobiales; species Acidimicrobiales bacterium. The sequence goes on along the minus strand of DASWMK010000141.1, from coordinate 4,479 downwards.
GAGGGACAGGACGACGTCGTCGATGCCGTGCCGGGCGAGGTGGCCGACGACCTCCTCGATCATCGGCCGGTTGCCGATCGGCAGCATCTGCTTCGGGACGGTCAGGGTCAGCGGGTGCAGGCGGGTGCCCAGCCCGCCGACGAGGACGATCGCCCTCACCGGCGCGAGGCCGGCGTCATCCGGTCGACCCCGCCGTCGAGGTCGTGGACGCGTCGTCGGCGGCGGTCGTCGCCGTGGTCGACGACCCGTCGGCCGCCGTCGTGTCGGTCGACGACGTGCTGCCCCCCGGCAGGGTGCCCGTCGTGCCGGTGGCGTCCGGCGGCTGGGTGATCGACGGGAACGTGGTGCTGGCGCTCGGGACGTCGGTCAGCTGGTCGAGGGTCGGGATCGACTCCGGCTCGGGCACGTCGGCGCCCTCGGGCAGCAGCGCGACGGTGATGGCCTGGCGGTCGGCGGTGAACCGGACGTCGCGCAGGTCGGACGTGAACTCCTCGCCCTCGTCGTCGGGGTCGTCGACATTCCACCGCTTCACCACCAGCTGGGCCGGCTCCCCGTCGCACCCGTCCTCCTCGGACAGGGTCGTGTCGCCGACCTTCACCTCGTCGTCGGAGATGTCGATGCCCGCGGCGTCGGCGAACACGCCGAACCGGGCGTCCTCGCCGGCGGCCCGGGAGCTGGTCGGGTGGATGTGCACGACGCCGTCGCCGTGGGTGTGGATCCCGAGCGGGTCGTTCTGGTCGGTGATCGGCGGCAGGAACGCGTCGCAGTCGTAGATCCCGTACGCCGCGTGCCAGTGGTCGAGGCCGATGCGGGGCGGGGTCGTCGCGCCCGCCTCGTCGTTGCCGGCCCTGGCCACGACGACCAGCGCGACGCCGGCGATCAGCACGGTGGCGATGGCGGCCGGGAACGACCAGCTCCGCGACGACGGCCGCCGGGCCTTCCCCGCCTTGGCCGCGCGCGCCACCTTCTTCGCAGAGGAGGCCTTGCCCATGCGACCGACGCTAGCCGCCGCGAGCAGGGGTTCCGGCTCGCCCCCGGAGCTCCTCGAACAGCGCCTCGTAGGCCTCGGCGACGGCCGCCGGGGACAGCCACCGCTCCACCCAGGCCCGGCCGGCGCGCCCCATGGCCGCCGCCTCGGCGGGCGCCGAGACCATCGACGCCACCGCCTTGGTGAACGCCTCGGGGTCCTCCGGCGGCACCGCCACCCCGGCGCCGGCGGCGTCGACGACCCGCGCCACCTCGGTGCCAGGGTCGATGCTGGCGATCACCGGGCGGCCGGCGGCGAGGATCGAGTAGAGCTTCGACGGCACGCTCGACCGGGCCAGCCCCCGCTTCAGCAACACGAGGTGGACGTCGGCGGCGGCCAGCACCTCGGGCAGGCGGTCCTTGGGCTGGAGGCCGACGAAGCGGACGTTGGGCAGCCCCGCGGCGCGGCGCCTGGCCTCGTCGAGCCCCGACCCCGACCCGTTCACGACGAACACGAGGTCCGGGTCGTGGGCCAGCGCGGCGGCAGCCTCGGCCACCAGGTCGAGGGACTGGGACATGCCGACGTTGCCGGCGTACATCACGACCGTCCGGCCCTCCAGCCCGAACTCGCGGCGGTAGGCGTTCTCACGCTCGGCCGGCCGGATGCGCTCGGTGTCGACGAAGTTCGGGATCACCCGCACCTTGTCGCGGTGCCCGGCCGGCAGCTTGGCGGCGACGTTGTCCCGCAGGTCGTCGGACAGCACGGTGACCGCGTCCGACCGGCGGTACGTCGCCCGCTCCAGCCACCGGGCGGCGGCGATCACCCGCTCGCCCCGCAGGACGCCGAGCTCGACGGCGACGTCGGGGAACACGTCCTGGATGTTGAACACGAACGGCGCCCGCCTGGCCCTCGCCACCGCCCAGCCGGTGAGGCCGAGGGTGAGCGGGGGCGACATGGCGAGCACCCCGTCGACCCGCTCCCCGGCCGTCGCCCCGACCGCCGCGGTCAGCAGGCTGAAGCCGCCGAACGCGAGCGCCCGGGCCGGGATGTTGGTCTTGTCCGTCGGGAACGGGTGGCAGCGGGAGATGCGGCCCCACGGCACCCGCTCCGAGCGCACGAGCCGTCCCTCCCACCCGGGCTCGACCCGGTGGGCGAGGTACCACGGCAGCGCGGTGACGACGTGGAGGCGATGGCCCCGGGCGGCCAGCTCGTGGACGATGCTCGTCATCACCTCGCCGGTGGGGGCGACGTCGGGCGTGAAGTGCGGGCAGAGGACGGTCAGGTTCATGGCGCGAGCACGCCACGGTAGGCGGCCTCCTGGCGGGTGGCCGACGCGACCGCGGAGAACCGCTCGGCCCGGCGCGGCCCGGCGGCGGCCAGCCGGGAGCGCAGGGCGTCGTCGCCCAGCACCCGCAGGAGGGCGCCGGCCCACGCCTCCGGGTCGCCCGGCGGCACCAGCAGGCCGGCGTCGCCCACGACCTCGGGCAGGGCCGCGGCGGCCGCCGCGATCACCGGCACGCCCCTGGCCATCGCCTCGACGGCCGGCGCCCCGAACCCCTCGTAGCGCGACGGGAAGGCCACGCAGGTCGCCTCCCGATACAGCACGTCGAGGTCGTCGGCCGGCACCCGCCCAGGGCGGCGCACCCAGCGCCGCAGCCGCAGGCGGTCGACCTCGGCGGCCAGCGCGGCCTCCGCCCGGCCCTCCCCGCCGGTCAGGACGACGGTGGGCCGGTCGGCCTCGGGCAGGGCGTGCACGGCCCGCACGAGCGTCAGGTGGTCCTTGTGGGGCCAGGTGACGGCCGGGTAGAGGGCGAACGGGCCGGCGACGCCGTAGCGGCGGCGGACGGCCGCGGACCGGGCAGGGTCGGCCGGCCCCGGTGCCGGACCGCCCGGCCCCGTCACGCCGATGGGCACGGCGACGACTCGGTCGGGGTCGGCCCCGAAGGCGTCGACGACCGTCCCCCGCACGAACTCGCTCGGCGTGGAGACGAGCACCGCGGCCCGCACGGCGGCGGGCACGGCCGCGGCCAGGTAGGTCCGCTTGACCGGCGAGAAGTGCTCGGGGAAGGCCGTGTACTGGAGGTCGTGCACGAGCACGGCGGCCGGGGCCGACCGCACGGCCGGCACGGTGCCGCCCAGGTGGTGGACGAGGTCGAGGCCGCGGGTGCGGCGGGCCAGCCAGGTCGACTCGGCGGCGATGCGCAGGGGCCGGGCGCCGCCGGGGACGGGCAGGGCGCGGACCGCGAACGGCGCCGGGACCGGGCCGAGCCCGGGCAGGGCGAGCACCTCGTAGGCGAGGTCGGGCGAGGCGACGGCGGCCAGCCCGGCCAGCAGGCGGCGGGCGTAGGTCTCCGACCCGCCCACCCGGCCGGGGCGCAGCCACAGCAGGTTGAGGCCGACGCGCCGGGGCGTCACCGGGCGACCGCGGCGCGGTAGGCCTCGACGGTGCGCCCGGCCGACCGCTCCCAGGTGTACGACGCGGCGCGGGCCCGCCCGGCGTCGCCCAGGCGCCGGGCGGCGTCGGGGTCGTCGAGCAGGCCGGCCAGGGCCCCGGCCAGCGCGTCGGGGTCGCGCGGGTCGACGGCCACGCCGGCCCCGCCGGCCACCAGCTCCTCGGTCGCCGTGCCCGCGGACGTCACCACCGGCGCGCCCTGCACCATCGCCTCCAGCACGGGCAGCCCGAAGCCCTCGAGGAGGCTCGGGTAGCAGACGGCGGCGGCGCCGGCGTACAGGGCGGCCAGGTCGGCCGCCGGCACGAACCCGAGGCGCCGCACCGACCGGTCGCCGGCCACGAGCGCGTCGAGGTCCTCGTGCCAGCCCTCCGGCCCGGCGAGGGCGAGGTCGACGCCGTCCCGGCCCAGCCGCCGCCATGCGTCGAGCAGGCCCCGCAGGTTCTTGCGTGGCTCGACCGTGCCGGCCCACAGCACGTAGCGGCCGTCGAGGCCGTGGCGGCGGGGCGCGTCGCCCGGCTCGACCGGTCGGTCCCGGCCCGGGGCCGGGGCGAGGGGCACGACGACGAGGCGGGCGTCGTCGAACCCGGCGTGCCGGCAGGCGCGCACGGTCGCCTCGGACGAGCACAGCACGACGGCCGCCTCCGCCAGCGCGATCTCGAGCCCCCGCCCGAGCACCCGCCGTCCCTGGGCGGTGAAGTGCGACGGGTCGGCCAGGAAGGCGAGGTCGTGGACGGTGACGGCGAGGGGCGCCCGGTGGCCGGGCTGGACGAGGGTCGTGGCGTGGACCACGTCGACCCGGCCGGTGGCGGCCTCGGCGGCGGGGCGGCGCAGCCGGTGCCACGCCTCGTAGAGGGCGAGGCGGGGCAGCGGCAGGTGACGGACGGGCACGCCGGGCGGGGGCCGCCAGGCGTCGGCGGGCGGCGTCCGGTGGGCGGCGGCCACCCCGACGACGTCCACGTCGGGGCGGGCGGCCAGGGCCCCGGCCAGGCCGAGGGCGGCCGCCGCCGTCCCGCCCGGGACCCGGTGCCAGCACTGCTCGAGCGTCATGGCGACCCGCAG
>DASWMK010000140.1 GCA_036399815.1 Acidimicrobiales bacterium | reverse complement strand
GTAGCGGGCGGCCATGGGGGTGTTCACCAGGGGTGCGGTGCACGGGATGGTCGCCGGCGCGGTCGGCGTGGCGGTGATGACCGCCGTCGAGAAGGCGGAGCAGCGGGTGACCGGCCGGCCCGACTCGCACGTGCCGGCGCGCACGCTCGAGCGCCTGCTGCGCCTGCCGGAGCGGCCCCGTGAGCAGCCCCGGTCGCTGAACCTGCTCATGCACGTCGGGCAGGGGGTCCTGCTCGGCTCCCTGCGCGGGATCATGGCCGACGGCGGCCTGCGGGGCCCGTGGTCGTCGGCCATGTTCACGGTCGTGCGGCTGACCAACGACCAGACCCTGGAGAACGCCACCGGCGTGGGCGCCCCGCCGTGGACCTGGCCCCGCCGGGAGCTGGCCGTCGACCTCACCCACAAGGCCGTCTACGCGTTCGCCACCGGCCTGGTGGCCGACGCCCTCGCCGCCCGCCACGGCCCCGGCCCGGGCGGCCTGCACGCCGCCCGCCGCCCCGGCCGCCACGCCGACGTCGGCCCGCCGCCCGCCGGCGCCGGCGGCTCGCCCGGCAAAGGGACCTGACGGCCGGCGGCTACTGGAGCAGGAGGCGCTCGAGGCGGCGGCTGGTGACGGTCAGGCCGGCGAGGCCCATCGTGGCCAGGTAGGCCACGTGGCCGAGGGCGTCCCAGCCGACCACGCCGAGCGACAGCGACCGGAGCAGGTCGACGCCCTGGTACAGCGGGGTGCAGCGGACCACCCACTCCAGCCCGTCCGGATAGGTCGACAGGGGATAGAAGGTCGCCGAGAACAGGAACAGGGGCAGCACGGCCAGCTGGACGAGGTCGAAGTCCTGCCAGCTGCGCATGAACGAGGTGGCCGCCATGCCGACGGCGGCGAACGCGAAGCCGATCAGCACCGCGCCGGGGAGCAGCGCCAGCCCCCACCAGGACTCGATCAGCCCCATCGCCAGCATCACGACGAGGAAGCCGGCGGCGTAGAGCAGGCCCCGCATCAGGCACCAGGTGATCTCGCCGAGGGCGACGTCGCCCGGCTGCATGGGCGTGGCGAGGATGCCGTCGTAGGTGCGCTGGTGCTTCAGCTTGAACCAGATGTTCATCGTCGACTCGTAGACGGCGCCGTTCATGGCCGACGAGGCCAGAAGCGCGGGCGCCGCGAACGTCGTGTAGGCGACCGCCCGGCCGCCGACCGAGACGCCGCCGACCAGGTCGCCGAGGCCGAGGCGGACCGAGAGCAGGTAGAAGACCGGCTCGAAGAACCCCGAGAACACGATCACCCAGGCCCGCCGGTACACCATGGCGTTGCGCTCGATGAGCCGCCCGGCCCGGCGCCCGTTCAGCAGCACCGGCGGGACGACCCGGACGGCGAGCCCCCGGCTCTGGCGGGCGGGCGCGGCGGTGGCGCTCACACGACCAACCGCCGTTCGAAGCGGCGGACGGTGAGCACCGTGCCGGCCGCGATCCAGAGGCACAGGTAGGCGACGTGACCGAGGTTGCCGGCGACCGAGCCGATGCCGAGGGCGAGGGACCGGCACAGCTCCACGCCGTGCCACAGCGGGGTGGCCCAGGCCACCGGCCGCAGCCAGGACGGGAGCTGGTCGACCGGGAAGAACGTGCCCGAGAACAGGAACATCGGCATGATGGCGAACCGGAACACGCTCGACAGGCCGTACTCGTTCTGCGCGGACGCCACGAACGCCGCCATCGCCGCCGCGTGCGCGGCCCCGACGAGGACGGCGGCCGGCACGGCGAGCACGATGGCCGCCGACTCGGCCGCCCCGAACAGGACGAGCACGGTCGTGAAGGCGACGGCGGTGATCGCCACCCGGATCGACACCCAGGTGAGGGCGCCGAGGGCGATGTCCCGCACCGCCACCGGCGTGGCCATCGCCGCGTGGTAGGTCTTCGTCCACTTGATGCCGGCCATGATCGGGTACGACGCCTCGCCGGCACCGGTCTGCATGGCCGCCGCCGCGAGCAGGCCGGGGCCGAGGAAGGCGAGGTAGGTGCCCCCGGCCAGGGTCTGGCCCCTGCCCGTCTCGTCCACCAGCGACCCGAGCCCGAGGCCCATGGCGGCGAGGAACAGCACCGGGTTGAGGAACGAGCTGACGATCGACCCCCGCCAGGTGCTGCGGTAGGTGACGAGCGACGCCTCGACGGCGCGGAGGAAGCCCGGGGTGGCCATCGTCAGTCCACCAGGCTCCGGCCGGTGAGGCGCAGGAACACGTCCTCCAGGGTGCTGCGGCGCACGAGCGTGCTCTCGGGCCGGAGCCCGAGCTCGTGGACGCGGGTGGCGGCGGCGTCGCCGTCGTCGGTGTAGACGAGCGTGCGGTCGGGCAGCGGCTCCACCCGGTCGCCGAGGCCGCCCAGCACGGCGAGCGCCGCCTCCTCCTCGCCCAGGCGGAACCGCAGCTCGAGCACCTCCCGGGTGGCGTAGCGCTCGATGAGCTCGCGGGGCGAGCCCTCGGCCACGATCCGGGCCTTGTCCATCACGACCAGGCGGTCGCACAGCTGCTCGGCCTCGTCCATGTAGTGGGTGGTGAGGATGAGGGTGGTGCCCCGCTGCTTGAGCCGGTAGAGCCGGTCCCACAGGACGTGGCGGGCCTGCGGGTCGAGCCCGGTGGTGGGCTCGTCCAGCAGGAGCAGGTCGGGCTCGTTGATCAGGGCGCGGGCGATCGTGAGCCGCCGCTTCATGCCGCCCGACAACGAGTCCACCTTGGCGTCCTTGCGGTCGATCAGCTGCACGAACGTGAGCAGCTCCTCGCTGCGCTCCCTGATGACCGGGCGGGACAGGTCGAAGTAGCGCCCGTAGATGAGGAGGTTCTCCCTGACGCTCAGCTCGAGGTCGAGCGTGTCCTCCTGGGGGACGACGCCGAGCCGGGCCCTGATGCGGGAGCCGTCGACCGCAGGGTCCATGCCGAGCACCCGGAGCTTGCCCTCGGTGACCGGCGAGACGCACCCGATCATCCGCATGGTCGAGCTCTTGCCGGCCCCGTTGGGCCCGAGGAAGCCGAACGCCTCGCCGGGCGCGACGTCGAAGTCGATCCCGTCCACGGCCGTGAACGTGCCGAAGCGCTTGGTGAGCCCTCTGGCCTCGATCAGGTTCGGCACGCCACCGACCCTACCGAGGGGGTGTGACGCTCATCCGGGAGTTCCGCGGGCGGCCACCACCTTGGACCGCACGAGCTCGGGGCCGGCGAACGCCCCGCCGTGGTCCTCGATCCAGCCGGCGAGCGTCCCCCGCTGCTCGTGGCACATGACGGCGACGACGTCGCCCGGGCGGCTGGGCCCGACGAGGGCGACCAGCGCGGACAGCTCGTCGGGGAAGTCGGGCACGTCGGGCCGGCCGCCCCGGCGGACGCCCTCCCGCAGCAGCTCCACCATCTCGACCGGGTCGCGGTCCCGCAGGTACGTCGGCTTCTCGCAGATCACGACCTGGTCGGCGCCCCGGCCGGCCACCTCGCCCATGGCCACCAGGTCCTCGTCCCGCCGGTCGCCGGCCGTGCCGATGGCGACGCGGACGGCGGCGCCCGCCGGCCGGAAGGCGTGGAGGACCTCGAGGAGGGCGACGGTGCTCGGCTCGTTGTGGGCCGAGTCGATCACCACCGTCCGGCCGTCCAGGTCGTAGACGTTCAGCCGGCCCGGGTTGGCGGTCGGGTCGGGGACGAACGTGCGCAGCCCCTCGACCACCGCCTCCGTGGGCAGGCCGACGCCGAGGCCGGCGGCGGCGGCGGCGAGCGCGTTGGCCAGGTTGACCGACGACGCCCCGGCCAGGGTGACGGGCACGTCGACCACGGGCACCAGCCGGTCGACGGCGCCGCCGGGGTCGACGACGGCGACGTGGCCGTCGACGACGGTGGCCGCCCGCCCGCCCTCCTCGAGCCCGAGCCGGAGGCCGGGGGCGGCGGGGTCGAGGGCGAACAGGAACGGCCGGGCCCGGGAGCGGGAGCGCATGGCGAGCGTGCGGGGGTCCTCGGCGTTGAGCACGACCCACCCGTCCGGCCGGGTGATGCGGACGATCGCCGCCTTCACCTCGGCCAGCTGGTCGAGGGTGTCGATGCCGCCGAGGCCGAGGTGGTCGGCGGCCACGTTGGTCACCACGGCGACGTCGTTGTGCGCGGCGCCGATGCCCCGGCGGAGGACGCCGCCCCTCGCCGTCTCCAGCACGGCGAGCCCGATCCCGGGCTCGGCCAGCACCCGCCCGGCCCCGCCGTAGCCGGACCAGTCGCCCTCGTCGACCAGCACGCCGTCCACGTAGATGCCGTCGGTGCTCGTCCACCCGACCGACCGCCCGGCGCAGCGGCCCATGTGGGCGACCAGCCTGGTCGTGGTCGTCTTGCCGTTGGTGCCGGTGACGGCGACGACGGGCACGGTCGGCACCGGCGGCGCGGGCGGCGGGGGCACGGGCGCGCCCCGGAGGCGGGCGCCGGCGGCGGCGACGGCGCCCGGCACGTCGCCGGCGTCGAGCCCGTCGGCCAGCCCGTCGAGCAGCCCGGCCACCTCCTCGGCCAGCAGCTCGGCGTCGACGGCGCGCAGCCACGGCCAGACCAGCAGCACCTCGCCGGGCCGCCGCCCCCGGCGCCGGACGATGCCGACCCTGGCCGCCCCGGCCGCGGCCGCCACCCGGCGGACGGCCAGCACGGCCAGCCGCTCGGCGAGGTGGGCCCGCCGCGCGCTCCCGGGCCGGCCGGGCGGCGGCGGGCCGGGGAGGCCGAGGGCGGTCATCGTGGACGTCGCCGTCGACCAGGGTGGATGCGTCGAGACCATCCACGAGACGACCCACGCCGACCCCGTGTACGAGCGCCACGGCGTCGTCCACTACGCCGTCGGCAACATCCCGGGCGCCGTGC
>DASWMK010000139.1 GCA_036399815.1 Acidimicrobiales bacterium | reverse complement strand
AGCCTGGAAGGCGTACGCCATCGCCGCGGGCATGTCCGAGGCCGAGGCCGACGACGCCACCCGCGACGACCTCGCCAACCGCTTCCTCGGCGACCCGGACAGCGACGGGCGGCAGGCGAGCAAGTGAACGAGGCCGAGGTCCGGGCACGGGTCGTCGTGCGCGCCCGGACCTCGGAACGGCCGGCGCTCACCGACGCCGAAGTCGACCAGCTCGTCGCCGACGCGAAGATCGCCGACGCCGCCGGCCGTGCCCCTGACCATCCCGACTGGACGCCGACCTTCGATTCGTGGGGCGCCGTGGCCGACGCCTGGCGGATGAAGGCCGGCCGCTGCGCTCCGAAGGTGAACCTCACCCTCGACGGCGGCGACACCGTCGCCCTCTCGCAGATGTACGCGCACTGCATGTCCCAGGCGGCCACCTACGACGAGCGCCGGCTGAGCGCCATCGGGTCGACGGGAACGCCGAGCGCTACCACGGCGGCGCTTCGGGCGGGCGGGGCACTGCCGTGACCGACGAGATGGACGACATCAGAACGCTGTTCGAGGACGAGCTGACCGACCACGGCACCTTCACCCGGGACCCGGAAGGCACCCGCGACGACGTGCGCGACACCGCAACCGGGCGGCTCGTCCCGCCGCCGGGCGACGCCGACCCGGTGTACTCCGGCCCATGCCGAATCGGTCCGCTGCCACGTGCTCGGCGGTCCTACGACGAAGCCGGGGCCGAGGTCTACCCCGGTGAGTCACTGGTCCGAGTGCCCATGTCGGCGCCCGCACTGCTGATCGGCGACACGTTCGTGCTCGACGAGGTCGGCGAGGACGGCGACCAGTCGCTCGTCGGCCGGCCGTTCGTCGTGACCGGCGTCGGCCGGTCGTCGAGGGCGGCGCTCCGACGACTGACCGTGCTCGACAAGGAACGGGGGCCGCGCACATGACCGGCATCGACGATCTCGCACGCGACCTCCAGCAACTCGGCGAAGGTGCCGAGGCCCGCGCCGTCTCCACTGTCGGCGCCTTCGGGTCCCGGCTGCACAGCGAGGTCACGGGCCGCGCCGCCGCCGTCCTCGAGCAGGGCACCAGCGACGACCGGAACCGCGGCTACGTCCCGAGCATCGGCGTGCAGTACGGGAAGGACCGGAAGCGCCCGACCGCGACCGTCGGTACGAACCACGACGCCGGCTTCCGCAACGAGCAGGGTTACCACGGGACCGACAAGCTCGGCCGCCGCGTCTCCCAGCCGCCGCGGTCGCATTGGGGGCCGGCGACGGACGCCGTCTACGACGACTTCGTCGAGGCTGTCGGCGAAGTCGGGCTTCCCGGCTGACCGGCCATGTCGGACCTCGGCCTGCCCGACGAGTGGGGCGTGACCGACGCGCTCATCGCCATGCTGCACGCCGTCACCGGGCTCGACATCGGCGACCTGGAACGGCCGCCCGGCGAGGACCTGCCCTACGCCGTGGTGTACCCGATCCCGGGCGGAACGACTGGCGGGCCGTTCGTGGCTCCCGACGCCGACGCGGACTTCGTCTATCAGGTGACCTCGGTCGGGAAGGACCGCTGGCAGGCGCAGTACATGGCCGGGCTCGTTCGTCGAGCGATCCTCGACCGCGACGAGAACGGCGCCTTCGTCCACGCGATCACCGTCGCAGAGGACGACCCGAACCTCCGCCGCGCTGTCGTCTGGGCGCGCTCTGGACAGGCCCGTGGCGCCCCGATCCGTGAGGGCGCCTTGGTGAGCATCGGTGACCGGTACGTGCTCAGCACCACCCCCGCCTGAACCCCCCGCCCCCTCAGCGCCACCAGGAGGCCCGATGGCCGACGAAGTGATCATCGCCCTACCCGACAACCCGCGTCCCCGAATGACCACGAGAGCAGCGTTCGAGGGCCGCTACATGCGGCACGGGTTCGTCGAGCTGGACCGGCTCTCGCTCGACCAGCTCCGCGCCGCTGCCGAGAACGTCGGCGTGACCGGCATCCCCGCCCGGGTCACGAAGGCGCTCCTCGCTGAGGCGATCACCGAGTCGCTGGAGCACCCGCCGCCGTTCCGCCAGACGACCGACGACCCCGACAGCACGACCACCGACGACCAGGAGGACTGACCTCACCATGTCCCGATACTCCGAGCGCGACGGGCGCCTGCGCGTCCGCTTCCTGACCGCAGAGCCCGCCGACCTCGACGCTCCGACGGTGACCGCCCTCAACGCTGGCGTGAACCTCATGGGCGTGAAGAACGGCGAGGCGATGGCCGCCATCAACGGCTGGGAGGTCGCCGGGTCGACCATGCCCGTCCCCGACGGGCTGTCGTTCCAGACGGGCAACATCCCGTCCGAGGTCACCTACCCCGAGTCGAACTTCGAGTTCTACCGGGACCCGGACGTGCACACCATCTACGACGCCCTCGACGAGGGCACCGCCGGATGGGTCGCCTTCGTGACGGCTGCCAGCCCGACCGCTCCCATCGCTGCCGGCGACGAGGTCGACGTGTGGCCCGTGGAGGTCCTGACCCGGAACAAGCTCCGGACCCTCGCGAACGAGCCGGCGAAGTACAGGGTCATGTTCTCCACCGGCGTCCCGACGCTCAACGGCGTGGTCGCCGCAGCGGCATGACCGACGCTGCGACGACGCCGGCCGCGGCGCCGAGCACGCGGGACCAGGTTCTCGCCCAACTGTTCGCGCGCCCGGCCCGGCACCTCCAGGTCACCCTCGCCCAGGACCCCAACGACGCCGATGAGCTGGTCCGGTTGCGCGGGAAGGTCTACGTCGCGAAGCAGCTCGCCTACTCGCGAGCGAACGCGACGACGGCCGCCGACCTAGCCGACGCTGAGGCGGCGCTGGAGGAGTTCTCGCAGGGCATCCCGACGGTCACGTTCACGTTCGAGGCCATCGACCCCGATGCCGTCGACGCGCTGGAGGGTGAGCACAAGCCCACAGAGAAGCAGGTGAAGGACTACAAGCGCGAGGCGGCCGCCCAGGGCAACCCGAACCGCTTCCTCCGTTGGAACCCCGACACGTACCCGCCTGCCCTCGTGGCTGCCACGTGCGTGAAGGTCGAGTTCTCCACCGGCGGCGCGGTCGACGGGCTCACGGTCGACGAGGCCACCCGCATGTGGTCCTCGAAGCTGTGGCCTGCCGAGGACCTGGCTGAGTTGTTCGGCGCCGCTCAGCACGTCGCTCGCGCCAGCACGTCGGTGGGCGACCTGGGAAAAGGCTCCGCGACGACGACGAGCTGAGGTTCGAGCTCGACCTGTGCTTCGAGGTCCTGCACGTCAGCCACGCGGTCTTTCTCCGCTGGCCGGAGCGGGAACGGGCGAAGGCGCTCGCGTGGTACCTCGACAAGCGCACCCGCTGTCCTTCGTGCGGGCAGCACGAGGAGACGTTGCGGGACCCGACGACGAAGCGTCCGCTCGACCCGTCGCCGGTAGTCGCGGAGTCCCGGGTGTGCGAAGGCTGCCGGATCGTCGACCGGGAGCTACAGGCGATCCGTTCCGAAGGCACCAGGACAACCGGCCTACAGGTGTCGCTCCGGCCACGTGGCCCCGAGGACGACGAGGAGGGCTAGCCCGTGGCATGGCGCAACGTGGACGTAGCCCTCCGGGCCGACATCCGCCAATACCAGCAGGGCATGGCGACGGCGGCGAAGTCGACTCGCGACCTCGCCACCGAAGCCGGCAAGGTCGGCCCGGCCGCCACGAAGGCGGGAGCCTCGGCCGCCGACGGCGCCGGCCGGGCCGCCCGTGCAGCGGATCAGGCGGCTCAGTCCAGCCGGAAGTGGCGCGCCGATCTGGAGGACGTGTCCCGGACGGGACTCATCATCGGTGGCGGAATGCTCGCTGGGTTCGGGCTGGCGACCCGGGCGACGATGGGTTTCGACAAGGCCATGTCCGAGGTCGGCGCCACGTCCGGCGCGACCGGCGCCGAGTTGGAGAAGCTGCGGCAGGCCGCACTCCAGGCCGGCGCCGATACCGCGTTCTCGGCGGGTGAGGCAGCCCAGGCGCAGGCCGAACTAGCGAAGGCTGGTGTCGGCACCGCCGACATTCTCGGCGGAGCGCTGACCGGGGCGCTGTCCTTGGCCGCTGCCGGTGGCCTCGACCTGGCGACGGCGGCCGAGATCGCCGCGCAGACGATGACCACGTTCGGGCTGGCCGGCTCCGACGTGGGACGCATCGCCGACGCGCTCGCAGCCGGGGCGAACAAGTCGGCGGCCGACGTGTCGCAGCTTTCGCAAGGGCTGTCCCAGGCGGGCCTCGTCGCTAACCAGTACGGGCTCACGATGGAAGAGACGGTCGGCACCCTGTCGCTGTTCTCGCAGAACGCGCTCAACGGGTCCGACGCCGGGACCTCCCTCAAGACCATGCTCATGCGGCTGGGCGCTCCCACGAAGGAAGCGTCCGACCTCATGGAGCAGCTCGGCATCCGGGTCTACGACGCCCAGGGCGGGCTCCTCGACTTCGACGACATCGCCGGCTCCCTCCAGACCTCGCTGTCCGGGCTGACCGACGCCCAGAAGAACGCCGCGCTGGCGACCCTGTTCGGCTCCGACGCCATCCGCGCCGCGAACATCGTCGTCGAGGCCGGCGCCGAAGGGGTGCGCCACTGGACCGAGGAAGTCAGCGCCCAGGGCTACGCGGCCGACCTCGCCGCGAAGAAGCTCGACAACCTGTCTGGCGATGTCGAGGCCTTCATGGGCTCGGTCGAGACGGCCCTAATCCGCGGCGGCAGCACCGCGACCGGGACCCTTCGGGGCATCACGCAGTGGGCGACGGGCGCGGTGAACGCCTTCGCGGCCCTGCCCCAGCCGGTCCAGGCGTCCGGCATGGCGCTGCTCGGCGTCGGCGGCTCGGCGACCCTTCTCCTGAGCACCATCGGGTCGCTGGTCCCGAAGATCGTGGCGGCGAAGGAGTCCCTCGAAGGGCTTGGCTCGGGCGGCATGTTCGCCAGCGGCGCGCTTACCGGGTTCGCGAAGGCCGGCGCGTACGGCATCGGGATGCTCGGGTTCGCCGTCGGCGCCCAGGCGGCCCTCGACGTGATCGCCCGCATGACCGGCGACGAGGTCGACATCGGCCGGCTCACGTCCGACCTGCTCGAGTTGGGCGAGTCGGCGGAGGTCACGGGGGAGCTGGCGTCCAAGTTCGGCGAGGACCTTGAGGGGCTCGTCGACAAGGTCAAGTACACGACCGACCTGTCGGCCTACGACCAGTTCAACACGGCCACGTCGACAACGTTCAAGCACGCCCGGGACGACGTGCAGTCCCTCGACGACGCCCTGGCCGACATGGTGCGGGCCGGGTACCCCGACCAGGCGGCCGAGTCGTTCCGCGAACTACAGCGGGTCCTCCTCGACAACGGCGTGTCCCAGGAGCGGGTGAACGAGGCCTTCGGCGACTACCGCGAGGCGTCCACCGAGGCGAGGGCCGCCGCCGACCTCCAGCGCAAGACGACCGAGTCCGGCACGACCGCCGTCGAGGAGTTCACGGCCGCGGTGGACGACGCCGAGGCGTCGCAAGCCGCATGGGCCGAGACGATCCGGTCGTCGTCCGACCCGTTCGGCGTCTACACCGACGCTCTGGCACGGAAGAACGAGGCCGAGCGCAAGGCGTACGAGGCGACGAAGCAGGCGGCCATCGACAGCGGCAAGGTGTGGGAGGAGGAGTTCACCCCCACTGCGACGCTGTCGCTCCACGAGTTCACCGAGTCGCTGATCGCCGAGAACCTTCGGCTCATGCGGTGGCAACAGGACATCGCCACCATCGCCCGCCGGGCCGGCACAGACGTGGCGATCATGTTCGCCGAGAAGGGCCTCGACTACGCCGAGGTCGCCCACGACGCCGCCACGGCCAGCGTCGACGAGCTGCGGACGATGGCTCAGGCCATGCGCGACAACGCCGGGTTGGCCGGCGAGGGCACCGTCCAGGCGTTCGAGAGCACGTTCTCGGCGCTGCCGGCCGTGGCCGGCGCCGGCTCGTTCGCGACCGCCGACGCCATCGAGCGCAACATGAACGGCATCCCCGGCCAGGTCGACCGGGTCGGACAGGACATCGTCTACAGCGTCGGCAGCCGGCTGGGCGAAGCCGGCGTCGCCGGTGGGTCGGGCGCCTTCGTCGCGGCGAACGCCATCGACAGCAACTTCAATCCGACGCCCGGCGTCGACGCGACCGGCGTGGAGATGGTCGGCGCCATCCGGAACCGCCTCATCGAGGCGAACGTCGCCGGTGGATCAGGCGCAGCGAGCGCCGGGAGCAGCATCGCCGGGCGCTTCGGCGAGGCCCGGCCGTGGCTCCAACTGACCGCCCTCGGATACGCGCAGGACATCGCGGGCGGCGTCAACCCGGTGCTCTCCGCGATCGGTCACAGCACTGTCCACATCGCCGCCATCGCCCGGGGTGGCGCCTTCGAGGACCACGCACCGCAGATCGCACCAGGCGGCGCCTGGCGGCTGTGGGCCGAGCCGGAGACGGGCGGCGAGGCGTACATCCCCCGGTTGGGTGACCCTCGACGGGCGCGGGCGATCCTGAACACGGCTGCCGACTGGTACGGGATGGCGGTCCTCCCGAAGGACCGGGTGCCGCCGGGGCTCGAGGTCCGCCGGTTCGCCGCGGGCGGGACGACGGGCGACACGTTCGAGGACAACGCCCGTCAGCATCCGTGGCAACCCGGCTACGTCCAGGCCGAGGACGGGTCATGGGTGCCGCCGTCGTTCTACTCGGGCCGACCGCCGGGCTACACCGCCAACATCGGCGACGCGCCCGCCATGTTCCTGTCGCGCGACCAGCTCCCCCCGGTCCCGTCGTTCGACCCGTTCCGCTGGCCGATCCAGTACGGCGCCCGCGACGCGGCGGGCTACATGCGCGACGCCGTCGGCGACTGGCTGGCGCAGACGCTCGCCACGTCGGCCTTCGCTGGTGGCGGCGACGCCGGGGGCCTCAACCCGATCACCCTGGCGAAGTTCAACCTCTGGAACGCGCTGACCGGCGGCTACCACAGCATCGTCTCCGGGTACCGGTCCTACGCCGAGCAGGCCGCTCTCTACGCGAGGTTCATCGCGGGCGACCCGTCCCTCACGTTGGTCGCGCCGCCCGGCCAGTCGAACCACCAGCTCGGCCTCGCCATCGACCACTCGCCCGGCTCGACGCCGTCAACCCGGGCCATCGGCTACAACATCGGCGCGCACTGGCCGGTCCCCGCCGAGGACTGGCACTTCGAGGTTGTCGGGATGCCCCGCGGGTTCACGTCCTACCGGTACGCCGAGGGCGGGTTCTTCGGAGCCGACCAGGTGCCGGTGAAGGTGCTCGACAAGGGCGGGTGGCTCGACCCTCACAGCGTCACGATGGCCGTCAACAACCTGGGCCATCCCGAGCCCGTCGGCGGCCCGCTCGTGTCCATGACGATGGTCGTCAAGGGCAACGTGTACGCGGACGACCTCGCCGAGAAGGTCGGGCGCGGGCTCGCCCAGGCCGGCCAGCGGATCAAGAAGCAGCTCGCCACGACGCGGACCTGAGACGCCCCAGGCGCAGCGACGCGCCACTGACCTACCCGCACCGGCCCCGGGCGCCCCAGCGGCCCGTGGAGGCCGGTGTCCGGCCCTGCTGAACGAGGAGCCCTGGTGCCGTACGCCGTTCGCCTTGCGGTCAACCCGGCCGCCCACGAGCAGATCGTCGTCCTGTGGAGCGACGGCCGGTTGCAGGCGCGTGGTGGGGCGCTGCCCCCGGAGACGCCGGACTACGCCCCCGACGACGACGACAGCACGGCCATGCCGACGAACGACTACGCCGTCGACTTCGTCATGACGGACTGGTTGGAGCCGTCGGGCTACGTGTTCACCGCCCGCCGGAAGCTGTTCGCCTTCGGCGCCGCCGCCATGCCCGACGTGCCGCCGGTGTCGACCGGGGACAATCGGTGGCGGGCGATCCTCATGAACCCGTCAGCGACGGGCGCCGGCTACACGATGGACTGGTTCGGGCGCCTGTTCGAGTTCGGCAACGCCGCCGCGATCGCCGGGACCGACACGATCCTCACGCCGAACAGCGCGCCCATCGCCCGCGACGTGGCGATGGACTATCCGGCTGTCAGCCCGTCGCGGAAGTACATCGTCGTCGACGCGGAGGGCCGCCTGTACCTCCGCAACGGCGCCACCCTCGGCCCCGGCGTGCTCCCCGACGTGACCCCCGGCTGGCAGCGCGTCGTCGCTCTGTGGGTCGACCCGGACTCCTGGGCCGCGGGCGCCCGCGGCTACACCCTCGACACCTACGGGACCGTGTTCGGCTTCGGCGGCCTGCCCGAGAACCCGCCCCACTTCAAGCACTGGGAGACGGCGGTCGCGAAGGACTTCGCCGTCCTCACCGCCGAGCCACTGACCTACATCGTCCTCGACTACAACGGCGTGCCCTGGTCGGTCGTCGCTTCGGACCCGCCCACGACCGAGATCACCGGCCCGGCGAGCCCGGTCACGACGACCACCCAGCCAACCGTCCCGTACAACTTCTTCGACCCGGACGGCAACGACCAGCGAGACGCCGAGCTGCTGTTGTTCCCCGACGGACCCGGCCATCCCTATACGGACCCGACTGCGGCGGGCGACCCGTTCCTGACGGCGACGACCACCGGCAACTTCTTCGCCTTCACGCTCGACACCGACCTGCCCAACGGCACGTGGTGGGCCTACGTCCGAGCGACCGACACTTCCGGCCGGACGAGCGCCTGGGACTCCCACGAGTTCGAGCAGGCCGTCGTTCCTCCGTCGCCGCCGCCGCTCACCGTCGAGCCCGACGCGGCCACCCCCGGCCCCGCCGCCATCCTCCAGGTCGGCGAGCGGGTCGAGGTCACCCTGCACGGCAAGGCGGGGACCTTCGGGGCGCTCGAAGGCGACACGACGCTGCCCCGCGGTCAGGCGTTCCGAACCCGGGTGCTCGAGGAGGACGACGACTACCCGTCGGGCTCGCAGCAGTTCTTCGCCGTCACCTGCCCGGACGGGCAGATCGCATCGACGGTGATCCCATGGTCGGGCTCGCAGTTCGCCCCCTCGCCGCTCAACACGATGTCAGTCGTGTTCTTCGACCCGGCGACCGAGACGCGGTACCGCGTCCAAGTGTCGACCTCCGAAGGGCTCTGGACCGCACCGGGCTACGGCGGCGACGTGTCGGACCTCGTCGTCGTGCAGAGCGCCGACGGTCCCCGGCTCATCGGCTGGTCGATGCGGCCGTACGACGGCGACTGGAACCTCACCGCCGGTCAGTTCCCCGCGATGGTCGGATTCCGGCGCAACAACACGACCGGCCGATGGGAGCTGGACCCGGATCGGACCTTCACAACGGACGAGTTGTACCTGGCCGCCCGTCATGCTGGACCGCTCGGCGCCACCGCCGACCTGTGCTTCCCGGTCGCCATAAACCCGCACGGCCAGAGCTACCGGCTTGCCGGTGGTTACGGCGAGACTGCCGTCCTCTCCGACGGCGACATGGTCGTCGTTCACTACCTCCAGGAGAACGACCTGGGCGGCTCCGGCCGCTCGGGACGGCTCATGGCCGTGTCGCCCGAAGGCATGACGACGGCCTTCCGGCAGATCGAGGACATGACCGACCTCGACGGCGCCGCTCTCGGCCTGCTGCCCCGCGACTGCGAGGCGTGCGACGTGGACGTGAGCGCCGGCCCCGTCCTGTCCATCGTCTACGACTCCTTCGCCACCGCCAGCGGCGCGCCGTACCCCGCGCTCCTCCAGCTCTGGCAGCGCGTCGGCGACACCTTCGACCCGCTCACGCCC
This sequence comes from Acidimicrobiales bacterium, assembly GCA_036399815.1. NCBI lineage: Bacteria > Bacillati > Actinomycetota > Acidimicrobiia > Acidimicrobiales > Acidimicrobiales bacterium. The sequence goes on along the minus strand of DASWMK010000139.1, from coordinate 7,692 downwards.
GCCCTGCTCCCCCCGAACGACTTCGCTACCGGTACCGAGACGCTGGCCGTCAACGTGGACGCGGCCTACGCCGTCGCCGGCTTCGTGAACGGCCACTTCTACGGCATGACCGCCCACGCGAACGCCGAGACGGGCAACCCGTTCGCCACGCTCAACAGCCGGTCGGCGCAAGCTTGGCGGTTCCGGCCGGGCACCGAGGACTGGTCGCTCCTCGACGACGCCCCGGCGGCGGCCGGTTGGGAGAACCGGGCCGGCACGCAACCGGTGGGCGATTACAGCTTCGCCAGCCTGTCCGACCAAGTCGGCGGGAACCGCTCAGCCCGCGGCGTCCACTTCGACCCGGCCACCGGTGCCGTCGTCGTCCCGACCGTCGGCGGGTACGTGATGGTGTTCGTCCCCGACGACGACGACTTCGAGCGCCGTCACGCCCTCCCGTCGAACGAGGAGTTCGACGCCAACGTGTCGGGCTGGGCCGCAGTGTCTGGCACGACGAACGCGCCGACGTGGGAGGCGACCGACGGCGGCCGCATGAAGGTCGTCAAGAACGCGTTCGGCACCACCGGCATCGTCGGCACCGGCGCCAGCCCGACCGCGATCCCGGTCGAGTACCGAGACGGTAGGCAGGGCGCCTTCGTCGGCGCCCTCGTGAAGTTCTCCGTCGCCTGCGACTTCCGGGTGTCGCTCACCTACCGGACCGCGGCCGGGACGACGATCTTCACCTACGACGGCCCCTGGCGGAAGGGGTCAACCACCGAGTACCGGCCCGTCGTCATGCAAGGGCTCATCCCCACCACGGGCGCCACCGTCAGCCGGGCCATCAGCTTCCGGAACGCCGCGGCCGGCGTCGAGATGTACGTGAAGCGCTCCGTGCAGGACATTCCGCCGGCGCACTTCACCGACCACGTGAACCTGAACCTCGCTGACCTCCAGGCGGCCGGTCCGACGGGCTCGCGGTTCTCGGCGGTCAAGGCCGCTGTGACCCCCGGTGTCGCGTGGGTTCCCGTCCCCCACGCCAAGGGCACGGCGACGCTCGACGACGACGACGTGCTGGCGCAGTACCTCTACGCCGTCCCGCTCGCGACGCTCCTGCTCGGCTCGGGCATGAGCGCCGAAATCCAGTTCTCCGACGACGGCGGCGCCACCTGGCAGACGGTCAAGCGGGCCGAGGCCCTCGAGCTGGGGTCGTCCCTGGCCGGCTCCGTGGTGGACGAGGAGGTGCCGGTGCTCGGCGAGCGCCTGTACCGCGCTCGGGTCTACAGCTCCGACCCCGTGCTGTCGTCCAACTGGTCCGAGTCGGTCGCCTACACCAGCCCGGACCCTCTCGCAACGTGGCTGTCGGACCCCGACACGCCGGGCTCGGCCGTGAGCATCATCGTCCCGCCCGGCTGGACGCTGTCGACCGACCTCCCGTCCGACGTGTTCTGGCCCGACGGCCGGGGCGGCAAGGCCGTGGTCCTCCACGCCGAGCACGAGCGCGGCCTGGAAGGGCCGCTTCCCGTGACCCTGCTCGACGAGGCCACGCATCACGCCGTCGAGGCGCTGCTCCGCCCCGGCCGAACCCTGCTCCTGCGCGACAAGCTCGGCCGGAGCTGGTACCTCGCACGGTCCGGGAGCAAGGAACTGGAGAACAAGCGTGGCCGCCCGCCGAACGGCTCGCCCTACCCGGTCCGCTACGCCCACGATCTGACGGTCGATGTCGTCGAAGTCGGGCGGCTCTGACCATGTACCCCGTCTCACAGCGGTACCTCGACGAGGTCGCCGCCAGCGTCCAGACGGTGACCACCGTCGCCGAGATCGTCGAGAACGGCGAGGTGGTCGCGTCGCTCCCCGTCGACACGAACGCGGGCGGCGATGTCGACATCGACCTGGAAGGCGCCATCCGACGCGACGTGTCGAGCGTCGTCGTCGTCGACCACGACGGAGCGCTCCGCGCCCGGCTCACGCCGTGGGGGACCGAGGTCCGGCTGAGGCGCGGCTTCGTCTACAAGGACGGCACCCGCGAGGACTGCCCGATGGGCCTCTTCCGCGTGACCAGCTCAACGCCGGGATACGGGTACGTCGGCATCGACGGTTCCGACCGCGCCCACCTGGCGCAAGCGCCGTCCGGCGCTCCGCTCGCTGTCCCGGGCGGGCTGACCATCGACGAGGCGTGCCGCCGGCTCGTCGCCGCTCGGGTGCCGTTCGCCCCGTTCAACGGCGTGCAGTCCGAGTGGCTGACGCCACCGCTGTACCTGGAGTACGGCGCCGACTTCTGGGACCAGGCGCAGCAGCTCGCAGCGTCAGGCGGCTACGACCTCGCCTTTGACGCCACCGGGGCGGCCGTTCTCCGGCCGGCGACCGTCTACCTCGACCGGGTCCTCCGCTACGCCGAGGACGAGAACGCGACCGCCTTCGAGGTGGCCCGGGCGCTCAGCTCTGACCGGGTGCCGAACGGGATCATCGTCCAGGGCGAGAACAGCCACAGCGACTCGCCGGTGCTGGGCCAGGCCTGGGACATGGACCCCACCAGCCCGACCTACCGGTATGGCCCGTACGGCGAGGTAGCCGAGGTCGTCCGAGGCGAGAAGGTGCTGACGAACCTCCAAGCCGAGGCATCCGCTCGCGGCATCCTGGCCCTTCGCCTGGGCCGCGCCGAGCAGGTCAGCTTCGATGCCGTCCCGAACCCGGCGCACGACGTGGGCGACGTGATCGAGGTCGTCCGTCCCCGGCTCGGGCTCGCCGGCTTGTACGTGATCGACAGTCTCAGCGTCCCGTTCCAGCTCGGCGGCGCCATGAAGGTGACAGCGAGGCGGTATATCCCGTGACCCGCGACCCGATGCGCGACCTCGCCAGGGCCCTTGAGTCCGGAGCCGACGCGCTCGCCGATGCCGTCGTGTTCGCCGTCGACCGTCCCACCGGCGGGGCAATGACCCGCGGCACCGTCCAAGCCGTCGACCTTGAGAACGCCGTCGCCACCGTCCTCGCCGACAACACCGACGCCGCCTTGCCCGTGAGGATCGCCGGCACCGTGGCTCCGTCCGTCGGCGACCAGGTCTGGCTCCGCCCCAACGGGTCGGACCTCCTGCTCATCGGAGCGCCTGGCACCATCGCGGCCAGCCCCGACGACTTGGCCGAGTTGCAACAGGCGCTCGACAGCCACGCAGGCGCGACGACCGGCGTCCACGGCATCCCCGACACCGCCGTGTTGGTCGTGAACACCGACCCGCGACTCACCAACGCCAGGACCCCGACCCCACATGCGGCGTCGCACGCAACCGGCGGGTCGGACGCCATCGCCCCGGGCGCCATCGGCGCCGCGACACCGGCTGACGTGTCGGCCGCTGTGGCTACGGAGACGGCCGCTAGGACGACAGCCGACGCCCTCCTCGTCCCGAAGGCGACCGCCACCCAGGCCGGCCGGCTCTGGCGGTCCACCGGCGCCGGGACCGTCGCCGAGTTGGCCTACCCGACGAGGGCCGGGCAACGCCTGGTCGGGGCGACGGCGGGTGACCCGACGTGGATCGACGACGAGGTCTGGGTCGGTGTCGAGGCGATGCGCGCCCTCGCCGTCGGCGCCAACCCGGCGCCTACCGAGGCCGACACCGGAACCGACGAGTGGCCGGCCCTGATCTTCGGCGCCGCCGCCGACGCCACCGCGGCGTTCACGCAGCGATGGCGGTCCGGGTGGGCGACCGTGATCGTGACCGTCTGGTGGACGCTCGACACCGGCGCCGCCGCTGGCAACGTCCGGTGGTCCCTCGGCAGCGTCCGCAAGGCGTCCGGCGAGACGCTGACCGGGATCACCACCGGGAACCAGACGGTCGCCGGCCCGGCCGTCGGCACGATCCAGACGACCGCCTTCCCGGCGGTCACCGTCGACCCGACCCGCACCAGCCTTCTCCGGATCACCCGCCTCGGCACGGCCGGAGCGGACACCGCGGGCGACGCCGCCCTGCTCGGCGTCCAGATCGTCCGCGCGTCCTGAGCCTGGCACCCGCCACAGTCGCCGGATACGGCGGCCGGGAGGCCCAGGAGCGCCACGCGGCGCCGGGGCCGGTGCTCACGCCTTCGTCCCGCTGAGGCCACCACAGGCCGTCTCAGCGCCCGTCTCCTGACCTCACCAGCCCCGCTTGGAGGCCCGCATGAGGACCACGACCGAGATGCGCGCCCTCTGGGCGCCCCCCTGCATGGACGGCGGCCGTCGTCTCGCCCGCGTCGACTACCTCGGCGGCGGCGCCTGCTGGGTCGACTCCCGCTGCGAGGAGGCGTTCAAGGCGCTCGCTCAGGTGATGCGCCACTACGGGTACGCCTGCGGGCCGCTCGATACCGGCGCCTACAACTGCCGGGCGATCACCGGCGGCACTGGGTTCTCGCTGCACGCCTACGGCATCGCCGGGGACCACAACTGGCTCGACAACCCCTACGGGGCGCGCCTGGTCACCGACATGCCGCCAGCGATGGTCGCCGCCATCCGCGCCATCCGGACGAAGGCCGGTCTCGCCGTGTTCCGGTGGGGCGGCGACTGGGACTGGAACCCCGCGACCGGCCACACCGCCTACGACGCCATGCACTACGAGGTCAACGTCTCGCCCGCCGAGCTGGCCGTCGGCATCGACTGGACGACCGTCGCCGGCAGCACCCCGCCCCCGCCCCCACCGATCCCGGAGGACGACATGACCGAAGCCGACTTCGAGCGGATCGGCGACATCCTCGCCGCGAAGCTCGCCCCCGCCCTGATCGAGTTCGCCAAGTCGCAGCAGGCGCAGACGGCCCGTCTCGTCGTCGCCTCCCGGCTCAACCGCTGGGGGTCGAACCTCTCGGCCGTCGCCCTCCAGGAGCTTCGCGACGACCTCTCCGACGGCGACCGAGCCGAGCTGGCCGCCAAGCGGCGCTACTACGAGCAGCAGTACGACGCGGCCGAGGCCGAGCTCGACCGGCTGGAACAGGCCGACACCGGCTCGTGATCGGTGGGTCCGACCTTCGACTGGGGCGACCTCGTCGGCTCGTATGGCTGGGCGGCCTTGCCGCTTGCGTTGTTGCTGTCCGGCCTCTGCGTCCTCGCCTGGGTCGTGCGGGCCCTCTGGCGGGCGCTGGACGCCGAGCGGGAGCGGTCGGCGAAGCTCATGGCCGACACACTCCCGGCCCTTACCGAGTCCAACCGCTTGCACCGGGAATCGACCTTGGTCCTCGAGCGGGTCGCTTCCCAACAGATCCTTTCCCCGGAGGAGGCGGTGCGCGTCCGCTTGGCGCTGGAGCGAGTGGAGCGCCGCTTGGGGGATGGCCGGTGATGCGCTGGCCGTGGCAGCGCCGCCGAGAGGACGACGACCGGCTGACCGCCTTGGACGAGGCGTTCCAGCGCGTCGAAAGCGTCCTCGCCGAGCGGCAGGAAGTGATCGCGGAGCACCGGGAGCAGCTTGACGAGGTCCGACGGCGGAGGTTGAACGGTGACGGCTGATCCGACGACGACGGCTCTGGCCGCCGAGATTCGGGCCGCTCGGTACGAGCTGGAACAGGAACGCCTCTGGCGCGCCCGGCTCCAGAATGTCCTCAGGCGCCAGCGGTGGGTCCTCATCGCCGCCGCCGTGGTCGTCGTCGTGTCGCTCGGCGTCGTCGGCTACATCGCCCTCGGCAACCGGAAGGTCGTCTGCTCGACGGCCCGCGACAACCGCGACCTCATCGAGGCGGTCACCGACGCCACCGGCATCGTGGTCGACCTCCCTCCCCCGCCCGAGGGGTGCTGATCGTGGGCTTCGCTCCCGGCACGACCGTCGATGTCCGCGAGAACGGCCGGTGCGCCGGCCAGTGGGAAGTCTTGCGGCCGATCACCTACCACGGCGCCCGCCAGACCTTCGTCGTCCCCGGCGGGAGCTGCACCGACTTCGCCTCCGTGCCTCGGGTGCTCGTGTGGCTGATCCCCCGGTACGGCCGCTGGACGCCGGCCGCCATCCTCCACGACCACCTCTGGCGGGTCGAGGTGCCAGCCGGGACGATCACCCGGCCCGAGGCCGACGGTATCTTCCGGCGCGCCATGCGGGAGCTGGGCGTGCCGTTCTTGAAGCGGTGGCTCATGTGGGCCGCCGTCCGGATCGCCGCCTTCACCAAGCCGGGCGGCCGTGAGCGGTGGCTGCGCGACTCCTGGCAGGTGCTCCCGCTGCTCGCCGTCGGCCTACCCGTCGCCGTCCCGCCGGCCCTCGTGATCCTCGTCTGCCAGGCCGCCTTCTACGTGGCCGAGCACGTCGTGTACGTGCCCCTCGCCGTCGCTCGCCGGCTGCGGCCGCCCGGCGAGGCGAAGCAGGTCAACCGCCCCCGCTTCGACCTGACGACCGACTAGCTCACCCGTCCGAGGCAGCCGCGGCGCCTACCGTTCCATCGCGGCGCGCACTTCGTTGGCCGTCCGGTGCCGTCCCTCCCGTAGCGGCCCCATCTGGAACGTCGGCTCGCGGTGCTCGTCGTCGCCCGGCAGGCGGTAGTGCCCAGTCCTCGTGAGGTTCGATGTCGACGGCGAGGCCGCGGTCGTGGAACCGCCAGAACGGCCGCTCCGGCAACGGGGGCAGCGGAGCGACCACACCGCCCCACGCCTCTCCGATCCGCCGCTGCCACTCAACGGTCGTCTCACCCTCGCGACGCGGACCAACCGGCTCAGCCATGCGCCCCACCCTACGACGACCACCAGCGTCGTCGTAGGTAGCGGCTCTTTGACCGTGGTACAAGTCCAAGATGGCGGACGCCATCTTCGTCAAGCGCCACCGGGGGCCGAGCGGCTACCACTCCGAGGTCTTCCACGACGACGAGCACGTGCTGCGGACGCTCACGAAGATCCTCGACGACGCCGGTGCCGCCCACCGCAAGCTCGACCCGACCGAGGGCCTCCAGGACGCCCAGCTCGACGACGGGGCCCGCCTCCACATCGTCCACTCCGACGTCAGCCGGGGCGGGCACGTCATGGTCAACATCCGGCGGTTCACCGGCGTGCCGTTCCGCCACCTCGGCGAGCTGGTCGAGCGGGACATGCTGTCGGCGCAGGTGGCGGCGTTCCTGCGGGCGTGCGTGCGGGCCCGGCAGTCGATCGTCGTCTCCGGGGCGCCAGGGTCCGGCAAGACGACGCTCATGTCCTGCTGCACGGCCGAGCTCGACCCGTCCCTGCGGGTCGTGGTCGCCGAGGAGGTGTTCGAGGCGGACGTCCCGCTCCCGAACGTGGCGTCGATGCAGACGCGGGCGGCCCGGGCGGACCGGCCCGCGGTCGACCTGCGGCGCCTCGTCGCCGGGTTCCTGCGGATGGCGCCCGACGTCGCCATCGTCGGCGAGGTGCGGGACCGGGAGGCGCTCCCGCTCCTGCTGACCCTGTCGTCGGGGGTGAAGGGGTTCACCACGATCCACGCCGGGTCGGCCCGCCAGGCGCTCAGCCGCCTGCGGTTCATCTGCCAGCTGGCCGACGCCGCCTCCCAGCTGCCGATGGCGGCGCTGAACGCGCTGGTGAGCGAGGCCGTCGACGTGGTCGTCCACTGCGTCCGCTCGGGCGACGCCGTGCGGGTGACCGAGGTGGTCGCCGTCGAGGACCTGGCCGGCGGGCCGGACGCCACCCAGTTCACGGTCACGGAGGTGTTCAAGCGGCCCCGCTTCGACGAGCCCCTCGCCTGGACCGGCCACCTGCCCGTGCGCCTCGGCCGGGCGCTGACCGAGGCCGGCGTCGACGTCCGCGCCCTCCTCGACGGA
>DASWMK010000138.1 GCA_036399815.1 Acidimicrobiales bacterium | reverse complement strand
CGTCCAGGTGCTGCGGGCCGACGACTACAACGAGGACCCGACCAACGTGCGGGCCGTGCTGCGGGACTTCGCCGAGCCGAGGGGCACGATCCAGACCGCCGACGGCGTCGTGCTGGCCCGCTCGGTGCCGTCGAACGACCGCTTCGAGCTCCAGCGGGAGTACCCCGAGGCCGAGCTGTTCGGCCACGTCACCGGGTTCTTCTCGATCGTGTTCGGGGCGACCGGGGTGGAGAAGACCTACGGCGAGGAGCTGGCCGGGCGGACGACCGAGCAGCAGCTGCGGTCGCTGTCGGACCTGTTCGTCGACCACGAGCGGACCGGCGACGTCACCCTGACCGTGCGGCGAGACGTCCAGCAGGTGGCCCGCCAGGCGCTCGGGGACCAGCAGGGGTCGGTCATCGCCCTCGACCCCCGCACCGGCGAGCTGCTCGCCCTGTGGAGCTTCCCGTCCTTCGACCCGAACCTCGTGGCGAACCACGACGGCGAGAAGGCGGCCGAGAACCGCGACCTGCTCCTCCTCGCCCCCGGCAACCCGCTGCGGGCGGCGTCGTACCAGGACCGCTTCTTCCCGGGGTCGACGTTCAAGGTGGTGACGTCGTCGGCCGGCGTGGAGAGCGGGCGGGTGACGGTGGACGAGCCGAACTACCCGGTCGCCACCGAGTACGTGCCGCCCCAGACGACGAGGCCGCTCGCCAACTTCGGCGGCGAGGCGTGCGGCGGCACCCTGTTCGAGATCCTGCGGGTGTCGTGCAACACCGCGTTCGCGGAGATGGGCGCCGAGACCCTCGGGCCCGAGATCATGGTCGAACGGGCCGAGGCGTTCGGGTTCAACGAGGCCCCGCCCATCGACCTGCCGGCCCCGGCGACGTCGGTGTTCCCGACCGACTTCGAGCAGAACCTGCCGGCCCTGGCCCAGTCGTCCATCGGCCAGAACGACGTGCAGGCCACGCCGCTCCAGATGGCGCTCGTCGCCGCGGCGATCGCCAACGACGGCGTGATCATGACGCCCCACGTCCTGCGGGAGGTGCGGGACGTGGACGGCGACGTGATCGAGACCTACGAGCCCGAGCCGTGGCGGCAGGCGGTCAGCGCGGCGACGGCCCAGGTCGTCCACGACGCCATGCTCGTCGTCGCCCAGCAGGGCACGGCGACGGCCGCCCAGGTCCCGGGCTACGAGGTGGGGGCCAAGACGGGGACGGCCCAGCTCGGCACCGACCCGCCGTCGAGCCACGCCTGGATGATCGCCTTCGCCGGCCCGCCCGGCCAGGACCCGACCGTCGCCGTCGCCGTGATCGTCGAGGCCCAGCCGGGGGTGAGCGAGGTGACGGGCGGCCGGGTGGCGGGCCCGATCGTCCAGCAGGTGCTGGCCGCCGTGCTCGACATCCAGGCCAGGGAGGCCGCCGAGCAGTCGACGACGACGACCACCGGCTCCACCTCGACGACGGCCCCGTCCACGTCGGTCTCGCCGCCGACGACGGCGGGCACGACGGCCCCGACGGTCACCGTCGCCCCGACGACCTCGTCCACCACGATCCCGACGACGAGCTCGTCGGCCCCTACCACGCCGAGCAGCGAGCCGTGACCGCACCCGCTCGCGCCCGCCACTCTCTGTAGGCTCGGCGGGATGGCGCAACGGGAGCAGCGGGTCTACAGCGACCGCTACGAGCTCGAGCGTCGCCTGGCGCGCGGCGGCATGGCGGACGTGTTCCTCGCGCACGACCAGCTGCTCGACCGCCCGGTGGCGGTCAAGGTGCTGTTCCCGGAGTTCGCCGCCGACCCCGCCTTCGTGGAGCGCTTCCGCCGCGAGGCGCAGGCGGCCGCCAAGCTGACCCACCCGAACATCGTCGGCGTGTACGACTGGGGCGAGGCCGACGGCACGTACTTCATCGTCATGGAGTACGTGGACGGGCGGAGCCTGTCCGAGTGCATCAGGGCCGAGGGGCCGCTCCACCCCCAGCGCACGGCGGAGATCGGCGCCGAGATCGCCGGCGCCCTCGGCTTCGCCCACCGCAACGGCGTCGTCCACCGGGACGTGAAGCCGGGCAACGTGCTGCTCACCCGGTCGGGCGACGTGAAGGTCACCGACTTCGGCATCGCCAGGGCCCTCGCCGCCGGCGCCGAGGCCAACCTCACCCAGACCGGCGCGGTCATGGGCACGGCCACCTACTTCTCGCCCGAGCAGGCCCAGGGCCACGCCGTCGACCCTCGCAGCGACCTGTACTCGCTCGGCGTCGTCCTCTACGAGATGGTCACCGGCCGGCCGCCGTTCGCCGGCGAGAGCCCGGTCGCCATCGCCTACAAGCACGTGCAGGAGCGGCCGGCGCCGCCCCGCGACCTGAACGCGGACGTGCCGCCGGGCCTCGAGGCGATCATCCTGAAGCTGCTGGCCAAGAACCCGGCCAACCGCTACCCGTCGGCCGAGGACCTGCGGACCGACCTCCAGCGCTTCCAGGAGGGTCGCACGGTGGTGGCCGAGCCGGTGCTGCCGCCGCCCGGGCCGGTCCCCGCCGACGCCACCCAGGCCGTCGCCGCCACCCAGGCGCTGGCCGCGACGAGGGCGGCGCCGGCCGCCGCCTACGACGACGGCACCAGGGTCGTCGCCACCCGCACCGACTACGCCCGCGGCGGCCCGCCGCCGGCCCGGCGCAGCGGCGTGTTCCTCGTCGTCCTCCTGCTGCTGCTCGTCGTGCTCGGCGCCCTGCTGTTCCTGCTGGCCCAGTCGCTCGGGGCCTTCGACGACGCCGACGTCGCCCAGGCCGAGGTGCCGAGCGTGGTCGGCCGCCAGCAGGCCGACGCCGAGTCGGCGCTGTCGGGCGCCGGGTTCGAGGTCGTGCCCGTGTTCCAGCAGGACGCGGAAGCAGACGTCGGCGAGGTGATCGACCAGAGCCCTGACGGCGGCGAGATGGCCGACGAGGGGTCGCGGGTGACGATCACCGTCAGCACGGGCGCCGAGCCCAAGCCGGTGCCCGGCGTGATCGGGCAGACCGAGGAGGAGGCGACGAGGCTCCTCCAGGAGGCGGGGTTCGAGGTCCGGCCCACCCGGCGGCCCGACGTCCAGGCGGCCGGCATCGTCGTCGACCAGGTGCCCGACCCGAACACGCCCCTCGGCCCCGGCCAGCCGGTGACGATCGTGGTCTCGACCGGTCCCGAGACGACGACCACCACGGCGCCGCCGACCACGACCACCACCGCGCCGCCGACCACGACGACGACGGCGCCGCCGACCACGACCACCACCGAGGCGACGACGACCACGACCGAGGCGACGACCACGTCGACGACGGAGGCGCCGACCACGACCGAGACCACGACCGAGGACGACACGGGCGACGGCGACGGCTGACGCCGCCGGGGTCAGGAGGCGGGCGCGCCCGCCAGGTCGAGGAAGTTGCGGAGCAGGGCGTGGCCGGCGGTGGTGAGGACCGACTCGGGGTGGAACTGGACGCCCTCGACGGGGAGGCCGCGGTGGCGGATGCCCATGACGGTGCCGTCCTCGGCCGTGGCCGTCACCTCGAGCTCGGGCGGGACGGTGGCGGGGTCGACGACGAGGGAGTGGTACCTGGTCGCTTCGAACGGGCTCGGGAGCCCGGCGAAGACGCCGGCGCCGCCGTGGGCGACGGCCGAGGTCTTCCCGTGCATGACCCGGGGCGCCCGGACCACGTCGGCCCCGAAGACCTGGCCGATGCACTGGTGGCCGAGGCACACGCCGAGCACGGGGCGGCGGCCGGCGAAGCGGCGGATCACCTCGTTGCTCACGCCGGCCGACTCGGGCCGGCCGGGGCCAGGCGAGACCAGCACGGCGTCGGGGTCGAGGGCGACGAGCTCGTCCGCGGTCGCGGCGTCGTTGCGGACGACGACGGGGTCGGCGCCCAGCTCGCCAAGGTACTGCACGAGGTTGTAGACGAAGGAGTCGTAGTTGTCGACGACGAGGACCCGCGCGGCCACGGCCGGGCAGCGTAGGCCCTAACCTCTCGGCGATGGCCAGGGACGAGAAGCGCCCGGCGAGCGGCCGGGCCACGCCGAAGGCGACGCGACCGGCGGGGGCGACGAGCGCCAAGAAGGTCGCCGCCAGCGCCACGGGCACGCCGTCCGGCCGCTACACGCCGCCGATCCCCCGCGAGCACAAGGTCAGCCCGTGGTGGGTGCCGGCGCTGATGTTCACCCTGCTCGGGCTCGGCGCGCTGATGATCCTGCTCAACTACCTCGGCGTGCTGCTGCCCGGGGTGAGCGAGGGCGAGCCGAACAACCTCTACCTGCTCGGCGGGCTGGGGCTGATCCTGCTCGGGATCATCACCGCCACCCAGTACCACTGAGCGTCGTCTTCCCGTCGGCCGGGTGACGAAGTAGTTACACCGGTGTGATCTTCCCCAGGTTGGTCCACACCCTGTGGACAACTCGCCCGGGTCAGTCGTCGACGGGCGCGACGAGGTCCATGTCCTCCTGGCAGTGCCGCGGCGGCTCGGGCACCTCGTCGTTGGCCAGGGTGAGGCGGGCCTCGGCGCCGCAGATCGAGCACCGGTAGGTGATCTTCACCTTGCGGAGCTCGCCCGGCGGGGGCGGCTCGGGCACGGGCCGGGCCAGGCCCCGCAGCATGGCGATGCCGAGCCGCAGGATCACGTAGATGGCGACGAGCGCGATGGCCACCCGGAAGATCACGGCGCCTCCCAGGCTACCGGCGGCCCGGCCGGGCGACCGCCGCCCGGCGGCTCAGCCGAGGCGCTCGATGATCGTGGCGTTGGCCATGCCGCCGCCCTCGCACATCGTCTGGAGGCCGTAGCGGCCACCGCTGCGCTCGAGCTCGTGGACGAGGGTGGCCATGAGCTTGGCGCCCGAGCAGCCGAGCGGGTGGCCGAGGGCGATGGCCCCGCCGTTGACGTTGACCTTGCTCATGTCCGGCCGGTGCTCGGCCTCCCAGGCGAGCACGACCGAGGCGAAGGCCTCGTTGATCTCGACGAGGTCCATGTCGTCGAGGGTCATGCCCGCCCGGTCGAGCACCTTGGAGGTGGCGGGGATGGGCCCGGTCAGCATCATGACGGGGTCGACGCCGGAGAGGGCGAACGACACGAACCGGGCCTTCGGCGTCAGGTGCAGCTCGGCCGCCTTCTCCTCGCTCATGATCAGCACGGCGGCCGCGCCGTCGGTGATCTGCGACGAGTTGCCGGCCGTCACCTTGCCGTCGGGCTTGAACGCCGGCTTCAGGGTGGCGAGCTTCTCGACGGTCGTGCCCGGCCGGATGCCCTCGTCGCGCGCCACGACCTCGTCGGTCTCGACGACCCTGCCGGTCTCCTTGTCCCTGGGTATGGCCCGCACGGGGACGATCTCCCGCTCGAACCGGCCCTCCTCGGTGGCCCGCTCGGCCAGGTGCTGGCTGCGGGCGCCGAACTCGTCGAGCGCCTCGCGGGACAGGCCCCACTTGTCGGCGATGAGCTCGGCGGAGATGCCCTGGGGGACGAGGCCGCCGACGTCGGCGTAGCGGGCCATCACCCGGGGGCCGAAGGGCTGGCCGGTGTTCGGGGCCATCATCGACGCGCCCATGGGCACCAGGCTCATGACCTCCACGCCGGCGGCCACGACCACGTCGTAGGCCCCCGCGATCACGCCCTGGGCGGCGAAGTGGGCCGACTGCTGGGACGAGCCGCACTGGCGGTCGACCGAGGTGGCCGGCACGGACTCGGGCCAGCCGGCGGCGAGGACGGCGTTGCGGCCGATGTTCACGGCCTGGGCGCCGACCTGCATGACACAGCCCATGATCACGTCCTCGACCAGCGCCGGGTCGAGGTCGTTGCGCTCCGAGAGCGCCCGCAGGGTCTCCGCCGCCAGGTCCGCCGGGTGCCACCCGGACAGCTTCCCGTTCCGCTTGCCTCCGGCGGTGCGGACGGCGTCGACGATCACGGCGGTGCGCATGGGGCCTCCACGAGAACTGGACCGGGTGGTCAAGTTTACGTCCGTCGGTCGCGGGTCGGTCCACGGCGGCTCGGGCAAGAATGGCGGCCCCGCCGCCGACGCGAGAGGTGAGCACCGTGACCGACGTGCCGAGTGCCGAGCTCGACCGGGTCGTCCAGGGCCAGACCGTCCCCGAGCGCTTCCTCCGCACCGTGTCGTCGTGCGGCGACCGGGTGGCGCTGCGCTGGCGGGACGGCGACGGGTGGCGGGAGTGGACGTTCCGCGAGTACGGCGAGCGGGTGGCCAGGGCGGCGGCCGGCCTGCGGGCGATGGGGCTCGAGCCCGGCCAGCGCGTCGTGCTGATGATGCGGAACCGGCCCGAGTTCCACGTCGCCGACATGGCCGCGCTGTTCTGCGGGGCGACGCCGATCTCCATCTACAACTCGTCCTCGCCCGAGCAGGTCGCCTACCTCGCCTCCCACTCCGAGGCCGTCCTGGCGCTGGTGGAGGACGTCGGGTTCCTCGAGCGGTTCCTGAAGGTGCGCGACGAGCTGCCCGCGCTGCGGGGCACGGCGATCGTCGACGACCCCGACGGCCTCGCCGGCGACGACGTGCGCCGGTGGGACGACCTGCTGGGCGAGGACGCCGTCGACCTGGCCGAGGGCGCCGGCCTCGTGGGCCCCGACGACCTCGCCACCGTCATCTACACGTCGGGGACGACCGGGCCGCCGAAGGGCGTCATGCTCAGCCACTACAACGTGTGCTGGACGGTCGAGAGCCTGCTGCGGGCGTTCGGCCTGGACGACTACGCCGGCAAGCGGCTCGTCTCCTACCTGCCGATGGCCCACATCGCCGAGCGGATGACCAGCCACTACCAGCAGGCGGCGGTCGGCTACGAGGTCACCACCTGCCCGGAGCCGGGCCGGGTGGCCGAGTACGTGCGCGAGGTGCGGCCGAACGTGATGTTCGGCGTCCCCCGGGTGTGGGAGAAGTTCTACGCCGGCGTGCAGGCGGCCCTGTCCGCCGACGCCGACCGCAAGGCGAAGTTCGACGAGGGCGTCGAGGCGGCCAAGGCGATCGTCGCCGCCCGCACGCTCGGCCAGGCCACCGACGAGCAGCTGGCCACGTTCGACTTCCTCGACCAGGTCGCCTTCCGGGGCGTGCGCGAGCTGCTCGGGCTCGACCAGCTCGACGCCGCCATCAGCGGCGCCGCCCCGATCCCGTCCGAGATGCTCGAGTGGTTCAGGGCCATCGGCGTGCCCCTCTCGGAGATCTACGGGATGTCCGAGTCGAGCGGGCCGATGACCTGGGACGCCCACCGGGTGAAGCCCGGCACGGTCGGCCGGGCCATCCCCGGCTGCGAGGTGCGCCTGGCCGAGGACGGCGAGGTCGTGTGCCGGGGCGGGAACGTGTTCGTCGGCTACCTGAACGACCCCGAGAAGACGGCCGAGGCCAAGGACGAGGACGGCTGGCTCCACTCGGGCGACATCGGCGAGGTGGACGACGAGGGCTACTACCGCATCGTCGACCGCAAGAAGGAGCTGATCATCACGGCCGGCGGCAAGAACATCAGCCCGGCCAACCTCGAGGCGGCGCTGAAGATGATCCCGCTCGTCGGCCAGGCCTGCGCCATCGGCGACCAGCGGCCGTTCGTGTCCGCCCTGGTCGTGCTCGACCCCGACGTGGCGCCCGGGTGGGCGAGGAGCCGGGGCATCGGGTTCGCCTCGCTGGCCGACCTGGCCGACCACCCCGACGTGCAGGCCGAGGTCGACCGGGGGCTGCAAGAGGTGATGGCCCCGTTCAACAACGCCGAGCGGGTGAAGAAGGTGCGGATCCTGCATGACGAGTGGCTGCCGGACTCCGAGGAGCTCACGCCCACGTCGAAGCTGAAGCGGCGGGGCATCCACGCCAAGTACGCGGCCGAGATCGAGGCCATCTATTCGTAGCGCCCGGCGCACGGCGACCGTCGTCGGAGCGGCGGCCGCCGTCGGGTCGGCCGTCTCCTACGCCGGCACGGTCGTCATCGGCCGCACGCTCGCCCGGGACGGGCTCGACGGTCCGACCGCGCTCGGCGTGCGGTTCGTGCTCGGCGCGTCCCTGCTGTTCGGGCTCCAGGCGGCGAGGGGCAGGGCCGTGCTGCCGAGGGGCGGCGACGGCGTGCGGCTGCTGCTGCTCGGCGCCGTCGGCTACGGGCTCGAGTCCAGCCTGTTCTACCTGGCGCTCGAGCGGGGGACGGCCGCCGCCGTCAGCCTGATCTTCTACTCGTACCCGGCCCTCGTCACGGTGGCCACCGTCGCCCTCGGCCACGCCGCCGTCACCGCGCCCCGGCTGGCCGCGGTGGCCGCCTCGTCGGCCGGGGTCGTGCTCGTGGTGACGGCCGGCGGCGACGTGGCCATCTCCGCCGCCGGCATCGCCGCCGCCCTCGGCGCGGCCGTCGCCTTCACCGCCTACCTGGTGACGAGCGACCGCCTCGTCGACCACGACGAGCCCATCCGCAACGCGGCCGCCATCTCGGCCGGCGCCGCGCTCACCATGTTCCTGCGGGGGGTGGTGGGCGGCGGGTTCTCGTCGCCGGCGGGCCACTGGCCGCTGCTCGTCACCTACGGGCTGATGAACGCCGGGGCCTTCGGGCTGATGTTCACCGCCCTCCGCCGGGTGGGCGCCACCACCACCGCGGTGCTGCTGACCGCCGAGGTGTTCGCCACGGTGCTGCTGGCCGCCGCCTTCCTCGACGAGCCCCTCGGCTGGGTGCAGGTCGTCGGCGGCGTCGCCATCGTGGGCGGCGGCGCCATGGCCGCGGCCACGGGACCGCGGATCGACCCGGAAGCGGCGGCGGAGCCGCCCTAGCATCCCGGCGGTGCCCGAGGTCAGGCCTGGCACGCTGCGACCAAGTCGTTCTCGTCGAAGTCCACGGGCGGGGGATCACCGACGCTTCCCGTCAGCAGCACGGCGTTCGCGCCGTCGTCCGTCGGATCCACGAACCACTGCGTGGTACGACCAGCGTCGGTCGAGGCAGGGCCGATGGCAGCGAGCAGCGTCCCCTCTCCCAGGTAGGAGAAGTAGTCGTCCAGGAGCTCGGGTGGGACGTAGTAGACGTCCCCAGGTCGCGTCTCCCTCTCTCCGAGGGAGACGACCTTGGCCGCCCGCGAGAGCAGACCGTTGACGCGCCCGTCTCGATCGAGACGTACGTGGAAGTCGCCGGCGCCTCGCCAGCAGTCGATGCGCGGCTGAAGCTGGCCGCCGATCCCTGTCGAGGAGAAGTCGCCCTGCGAGAGGGCGCGAACGGCCCGAACTGCAGGGCCGTTGATCACGGCAGCGCCGACACTCGAGGCAACCAGGACGGCTTCCGCGTCGGCGAACCACTGGGCGATCGATCCATCGGCGAACTTCTCGACCGCCAGACCGCATCCGAAGTCGGGATCTACGCCAACCCGTGCCGCCCTCTCGATGTGCTCCTTGACATCCGCCGGCTGTCCGTCTCCGATCGGCACGCAGTCCTCACCAGCGCCGGCGTCATCGGCCGCCCCACCGCGGCCGTCTTCGTCGGACGGCGCGCCATCAGTTCCGGGTTCGGGCTCCGGCGGTTCCACCTTCTCACTGGGCGTTCGGCGCGCCGTCTTCTCGCTCCGTGACCTGGCCCGCTCCGTCCGGTCCACCACGACGTGGAGCGGAGCTGCGAACGACCCGAGCGCTCCGGCAGCCAACGACACCGTCACGATGAGTATGAGGGCCTTCCGGACGATGCGGCCCAACAGACGGCGCTGTCCCTCTGGCCAGTACCTGAGCGCCACGAGCAGTAGGACGCCGAGGAGGACAGCTGCGGCTGCTTGTGGTGACCGAACACTCGCGATTCGCAAGAGCGGACCGGCCGACAGCGCAACGTTGAGGATCGGAAGCACCGCATGTGCGCCCTCGGGCCACCCGGCGCTGCGACGGGCGTACTCCACGGCCGCCCACCAGACGTGCATCCATGCGCCCGCTGCGAGAGCGGAGACGAGGGACACCCACCCGACGAGATCGTCGTCGAGGCGAACTGACACCCCAAGAACGGCGACGATCGAGGCGGTCGTCCCGACCTGACCGAAAAGCTGCCTTCCCCGCATGCTCGCCACGTGCCGCACGGCACAACGGAGGTCGTCGACTACAGCGGCCCACCCCGTCGGGACGAGCGGCGAGACGGTCTCCGCCTCCGTTCGCTCCTCGGTGGAGTTCGCCACGCCCGCTCCTCGGACAGTCGTGTCCTAGACCGACCATACTGTCTCGATACTGGGACATCAACCCAACGGGTGCCATTCGGCTCGATAGCTCGAGAAATTGGCGCGTGTGGTCCGCCGAGCCAAGCCGGTTACAGTGGCGGCGCCGTGGGCACGACGGTTCCACCTTGACAACCAGCCCGCCGTCCCAGACAGTAGGGACGCATCGCGGTCGGGCGGCCGCGCGGGGTGAGGAGACCGATACAGCCATGCCTTCGATCGAAGAGTTGCGCTCGAAGTTGAGCTACAAGCGGGATCTCATCGCCGAGGCTGCTCTGCGCTGTTTCTCCAGAACCCCCGTGGATGACGTGTCAATCGCGGACATCATTCGAGAGGCCGGGATCCCGAGAAGCTCCGCGTATCGTGAGTTCCCCGGGGGCAAATCGGAGATCACTCGATATCTTCACATCCAAACGGTTCTCATCGTCCGTGGGGCCATCCGACGACGAATCAGCTCACCGCACTTCGACAATTATCGGTCGATCGTGCAAGAAGCGGCACGTGGTCTCTTCGACGGCCTTTCGTGGGCGCCGTGGACCGGCGAGTTCCTCGTCAAGCGACCAGGTCTCGCTACCGCGTACGCACTGAACCCCGAGGAAGGCGGACTGATCCGTGAGATCGGGGATTATGCCGCATCTTGCGCGGCCCGATTCGGCGCTACGAATGCGACGCTGCCGGCCCGTCGGCTCGTTCGCGACCTACTTACAGAAGCATGTCGGGAACTCGAAGAGTCAGCCGAGCCATCATGGCCCGCCGAATTTCCGTCTTGGCCGCGTTGGATCGACACAACGGTCGAAGCCTTTCTGCGTTCCACGAAGCTCCAGAATCTCGAATTGCCATCGGGGATAACGCTGCACGAGGAGTCACCGAAGGGTTCCATTGCCGGTCTCCTCGCAGCGGCGGGAGCCGCCCGCATCTAGCGCAGCGGCGGCCGAGCCGCCCTAGCATCCCGGGCGGTGCCCGACACGGTGCTGGCCTGCTCGGACCTGCGCAAGCGCTACGGCGACCGGGTGGCCGTCGACGGGGTCGGCTTCGAGGTGGCCGAGGGCGAGACCTACGGGCTGCTCGGCCCCAACGGCGCCGGCAAGACGACGACGATCTCGATGGTGTGCGGCCTGCTCCAGCCCGACGGCGGGCGGGTCGAGGTGGCCGGCCGGCCGCTCACCCCCCGCAGCACGACGGCCAAGGCCGCGCTCGGGCTGGTGCCCCAGGACATCGCCCTCTACGGCGACCTGACGGCCCGGGAGAACCTGCGCTTCTTCGGGCGCCTCCAGGGCCTACGCGGCGCCCGGCTCGACGAGCGGGTGGACGACGCGCTCGGCGTCGTCGGCCTGGCCGACCGGGCCGACGACCGGGTCGAGTCGTACTCCGGCGGCATGAAGCGGCGGGCCAACATCGCCGCTGGGCTGCTCCACCGGCCGAAGCTGCTGGTCCTCGACGAGCCGACGGTCGGCGTCGACCCGCAGAGCCGCAACGCCATCCTCGAGAGCATCGAGCGCCTGGGCGGCGAGGGCCTCTCGGTCGTCTACACCACCCACTACATGGAGGAGGCCGAGCGGCTCTGCGACCGCATCGGCATCCTCGACGACGGCCGCCTCGTGGCCGAGGGCACCCGGCGCGAGCTGGTGCGCCGGCTGGGCCAGGGCGACCGGCTGACCGTGTCGGTGGCCGGCGACGTCGAGGCCTTCGCCGCCGCCTGCCGGGCCCTGCCGGGCGTGCAGGCCGTGGCCGTCGTGCCCGGCGGCCAGGTCGAGCTGCGGGTGGACGACACGAGCCGGGCCCTCGCCCCGGTGGTCGAGGCCGCCGAGCGGGCCGGGGTCGAGGTCGGCGGCATCGACGTGGCCGAGCCCGACCTCGAGGCGGTGTTCCTGCACCTGACGGGCAAGGCGCTCAGGGACTGACGGGTGCTCGGCGCCGCCCTCCTCGTCGCCGGCCTCGACCTGCGCCGGCGAGCCCGCGACCGCTCGTTCCTCGTCGCCGCCGTGCTCGGCCCGCTCGCGCTCGCGGTGATCATCAGCACGGCGTTCGGCGACCTGCGCGACGGGGTGGACGCAACCATCGCGGTGGTCGACGAGGACGGGTCGCCGGCCGCCGCCGGGTTCGTGGAGGCGCTCACCGCGGAGGTGACCGCCGACGATGACGGCGCGGACGGCGGCGGCCTGCGCTTCGAGGCGGCCGGGTCGGCG
>DASWMK010000137.1 GCA_036399815.1 Acidimicrobiales bacterium | reverse complement strand
GCCCTGCTGGCCGACGACGACCCCGAGCCCCACCGGTGGCCCGACGTGCCGCGGGCGGCGTGGGACCCGGCCGCCCGCCTGGCGGCCATGGACGACGACGGGGTCGACGCCTCGGTGCTGTACCCGACGGTCGCCGGGCTGGCCGGCGAGGCGCTCGGCCGCCTCGCCGACCCCGAGCTGGAGCAGGCGTGCGTGCGGGCCTGGAACGACTGGCTGGTCGAGGAGTGGGCGGCGGCCAGCGACCGCTTCGTCCCCCAGTGCCTGCTCCCGCTGTGGCCGCCCGAGGCGGCCGTGGCCGAGCTGGAGCGGGCCGTGGGCCTCGGCCACCGGGGGGTCGTCTACCCCGCGCTGCCGTCGTCGCTCCGCGACGTGCCCGACGTGGGCGACCCCGGCTACGGCCGCCTCTGGGACGCCGTCGCCGCCGCCGGCGTGCCGGTCGCCTTCCACGCCGGCGGCGCCCCCCAGCTCCAGGCCCCGCCGTGGGCCGGCTTCCCGCCCGAGGTGGCCGACGCCTTCGAGTCGGTCACCCGGCCGTTCAGCTCCGCCCTCGTGATGGCCAACTACCTGCTGTCCCAGCTCCTCGTGCCCCACCCCGACCTGATGGTCGTGTTCGCCGAGGACTCCGTCGGGTGGGGGGCGTTCACCCTCGAGACCATGGACTACCTCGTCCAGGTCGACCGGCTGAACGTCGACACCTACCCGCTGCTGCCGTCCGAGGTGTTCGCCCGCCAGTGCCACCTCGTCGGCTCGTACGAGCCGGTGCGGCCCGACCGCGACGGCAAGGTGCGGCCCGAGCGGGTGCTGTGGGCCACCAACTTCCCCCTGGGCACGTCGACGTGGCCGGCGAGCGGCGAGGCGGTGGCCGCCGCCCTCGCCCCGCTGCCCGCCGACGAGCGCCACCTCGTCCTGTCCGCCAACGCCGAGCGCCTCTACGGAGCCTGACCGATGCTGCTGATCGACAACGAGGTCGTCGAGCGGGTCCTCTCGATCGAGGACTGCATCGAGAGCCAGGAGAAGGCCTTCAGGGGCCTGCTCACCGGCGACGCGATCAACCGCCCGCGCTTCGACCTGTACGTGCCGAACGACGACCCGGGCGAGTACTACCGCCCGGGGAACATGGAGGGCGCGATCGCGTCCGAGGGCGTGTACGCCATCCGCCTGAAGTCCGACGTCATCTCGTGGCCGCGCGACGAGCACGGCCGGTGGTACGAGACGAAGTACTGCGTCCGCCCCGGCCTCTACTGCGGCCTCGTGCTGCTGTTCAGCACGAAGGACGGCGAGCCGCTGGCCATCCTCAACGACGGCGTGATCCAGCACCTGCGGGTGGGCGGCGGGGCCGGCATCGGCGCCCGGCTGCTGTCCCGGGAGGGGTCGTCGACGGTCGGCATGCTCGGCAGCGGCGGGATGGCCCGCGTCTACCTCGACGCCTTCCGGGCCGTGCGGCCGGTCACCCTGGCCAAGGTGTGGAGCCCGACGCCGGGGCACAAGGAGGCCTTCGCCAAGGAGATGGAGGACCGGCTCGGCTTCGAGGTGCGACCGGTCGACTCGCCCGAGGAGGCCGTCGCCGGGGTGGACATCGTCGCCACGTGCACGTCGTCCATGGCGCCCACCCTGCGGGCCGAGTGGCTGGAGCCGGGCCAGCACCTCACCAACGTGGGCCCGGCGGAGATCTCCCGCGAGGTGTTCGAGCGCTGCGAGGTCCGCATCAAGCAGGGCGTGTCCGGCTGGCCGAAGGGCATCGCCGACCTCGACCGGGTCGTGCTCGGCCGGGGCCACAGCCCGGTCGCCATCGCCGCCGGCTCGGACGAGGAGCTGGCCCGGCTGCCGTCGGGCAAGGAGCACGAGATGGGCTACGACATGCGCCTCCCGACCTTCGCCGACCACCTGCGGGGCGAGGTCTCGGGGCGCACGAGCGACGAGCAGGTGACGTTCTGGCACAACATCGGGAACCACGGCCTCCAGTTCGCGGCCGTCGGCGCGGTGGCGTACCGGCGGGCCAGGGAGGCCGGGCTCGGGCGGGAGCTGCCGACCGAGTGGTTCCTCCAGGACGTGAAGAACTGACCGCGACGCACGAGGGAGATCGATGAGCAGCTTCGAGGACGACCTCCGGCGCAGCTTCATGCTCGCCGGCTACGAGACGAGCCCGTACGAGCAGTGGGTCGCCGAGCAGGGCATCCCCGTGGTGCGCGGGTTCTCGGTGCCCGACCTCCGCACCGTCGAGCTGGCCCACTGGGACTGGCTCGGCGGGCCGGCGTCCTTCGTCGACCTCTACGGGTCGGGCCGCACCAACGACGCCTACGTGGCCGAGATCCCCCCGGGCGGCGAGCTCAACGCGAGGCGCCACCTGTTCGAGCTGTTCGTGTTCGTGCTGAGCGGGCAGGGGGCAACGGCCGTCTGGCTCGACGACGGCCCCCGCCACCAGTTCGAGTGGAAGGCCGGCAGCCTGTTCGCCGTCCCGCTCAACGCCTGGTACCAGCACTTCAACACGTCGGGCGACGTGCCCGCCCGCTTCTACGCGGTGACGACGGCGCCGCTGATGCTCGACCTGTTCCACAACCGGGAGTTCCTCTTCGACAACCCGTTCCGGTTCACCGACCGGTTCCGGCCCGACGACGAGGCCTACTTCTCCGGCGAGGGGCGCCAGCACCCAGGCCGGATCTGGGAGACGAACTTCGTCCCCGACGTCGGCGGCTTCGCCCTCCAGGACTGGAGCGAGCGGGGCGCCGGCGGCCGCAACGCCTTCTTCGAGCTGGCCGACTCGACCATGTGCGCGAGCGTCTCGGAGTTCCCGGTCGGCACCTACAAGAAGGCCCACCGCCACGGGCCGGGCGCCCACATCGTGGTGCTGTCGGGCAAGGGCTACACCCTGATGTGGCGGGAGGGCCGGCCCCTCGAGCGGGTGGACTGGAAGGAGGGCTCGGTGTTCGTGCCCCCGGACATGTGGTTCCACCAGCACTTCAACGTCGGCGCCGAGCCGGCCCGGTACATGCCGATCCGCTGGGGCAGCTCGAAGTACCACATGTTCAACTACCTCGGGATCACCAAGGACGTGAAGGAGGGCGGCGACCAGATCGAGTACGAGGACGAGGACCCGTCCATCCGGGCGACGTTCGAGGCCGAGCTGGCGAAGAACGGCGTGGAGTGCCGGATGCCGGCCCGCACCGGCTGACGCCATGGCCGGCGGGGACGGGCACCACCACCATCACCATCACGACCATCACGATCACGACCATCACCACGGCCCGGAGGTGACCGAGCGGGGCGACCCGCTGTGGCGGGCCGACACCCTCGAGCTCACCACCGTCGGGCTCGACGTCGGCTCGTCCACGTCGCACCTGATGGTCTCCCGGGTCGTGCTCCAGCGGGCGGGGACGGCGCTGTCGAGCCGGTTCGTGGTCGTCGACCGGGCCGTGCTCCACCGCTCCGACGTGGTGCTCACCCCGTACCGGGACGACGGGCTGATCGACGTCGACGGCATCGAGGCGCTCGTCGGCAAGGCGTACGCGGACGCCGGGATCGGGCCGGCCGACGTGGACACCGGCGCCGTGATCCTCACCGGCGAGGCGCTGCGGCGGGCGAACGCCGAGGCGCTGGCCCGCCGGTTCGCCGCCGAGTCGGGCCGGTTCGTGTGCGCCACCGCCGGCCACCACCTGGAGGCGATCCTCGCCGCCCACGGGTCGGGCGCCGTGGCCCGGTCCCGCCGCGACCGCCGCACCCACCTCCACGTCGACGTCGGCGGGGGCACCACCAAGCTGGCGCTCGTCCGGGACGGGGCCGTGCTGGCGACCGCGGCCGTCGCCGTGGGCGGCCGGCTGATCGCCCTGGACGGCGACCGCCGGGTCGTGCGGCTGGAGGACGCCGGGCGGGCGGCCGCCGCGGCCACCGGGGTGGCCGTCGAGGTCGGCGACCGGCTCGGGGAGGGCGAGGAGGACGCCATCGCCGCGACCATGGCCACCGTGCTCGTGGCCGCCGTCCAGGGCCGCCCGCTGCCGGCGCCGGGGCCGGCCGTCGCCCTCACCGAGCCCCTGCCCACGTCGCCCCGCCCCGAGGTGGTGACCGTGTCCGGCGGCGTGGCCGAGTACCTGTTCGGCCGGGAGCGGCGCCACTTCGGCGACCTCGCCCCCCGCCTCGCCGCCCACCTGCGCCGGGCCGTCGACGCCGGCCTGGCCGGCCTGCCGGTGGAGGACGCCGGCGAGGGGATCAGGGCGACGGTGGTGGGCGCGTCCCAGTTCACCGCGCAGGTGAGCGGGTCGACCATCGAGCTCGGCGGCGAGGCGGTGCTGCCCCTCCGCAACGTCCCGGTCGTGCGCCCGGCGGTGGCCGACGGGGAGGTCGTCGACGCCGGTGCCGTCCGCCGGGCCGTCGACCGCCTCGCCGTGGAGGACCGGCTTCCGCCCGTCGTGGCCGTCGCCGTCCCCTTCACCGGCCCGCCCAGCCACCGTCGGCTGCTGGCGCTGGCGCGGGCCGTGCTCGACGGGACGGCCGCCCTCCCCGGCGGCTCGCCCCTCGTCATCCTCCTCGACGGCGACGTCGGCATGGCCGTCGGCCGCATCCTCCGGACGGAGCTGGGCTGCCCCCGCCCGGTCGTGTGCCTCGACGGGCTGGCCCTCGGCGACCTCGACTACGTCGACGTCGGCGAGGTGCTCCGCCCGGCCGGGGTCGTGCCCGTCGTCGTCAAGTCCCTCCTCTTCGCCGGAGCCCGGTGATGGCGAGGGACCAGCAGGACCATCGCGACCGGCGGGCCGGGGCCGACGAGCGCGACCTGCGGCTGTTCGTCGCCTACCGCTTCCTGTCCCGGTTCTACTTCCACCTGCCCGTCCTGCTCGTCTACCTGCTGACCGGCGGCCTCTCGATCCTCGCCGTCGAGCTGCTGCTGGCCGCCTACGGGCTGGTGATCGTGGTGGCCTCGCCGTGGAGCCGCCGGCTGGTCGAGCGGTGGTCGCTGCGGACCGTCGTCGGCGCCGGCGAGGCCCTGAAGGTCGTGGGCGTCGGCCTGCTGGCGATCAGCCCCGACCTCGGGACGGCGCTCCCCGGCCAGCTGATCGGCGCGCTCGGCTACAGCCTGGCCGCCGGCACCGACTCGGCCCTCCTCGGCGCGCTGGCCGGCGGCGACCGCGACCTCTACGGCCGCTACGAGCGGACCAGCGCGACCGGCATCTTCGTCGGCGCGCTGATCGGCGGCGTGATCGGCGCCCTGCTGTTCACGGTCGACGAGCACCTGCCGTTCGTCGCGTCGGTGGTCGTGTCGGCCGCCGCCTTCGCCGCCGTGCTGCGCATGCGGGAGGTCGAGGCGGCCGCCCCGGCCGGCGGTCGGGGCCCGGCCGGCCCGCCACCGGCCCTGCCCGGCGCCGACCGCTTCTGGCTCCACTACTACGCCGTCACCCGGGCCTTCGCGCTGGCCCCCTACGTCGGCTTCCTGCCCTACCTGTTCTTCGTGGTGCTGGAGGTCGAGGTCGGCTGGTTCGGCGTGATCCTCGGCATCTACGGGCTGACGTCCATGGTCGTCGCCCGCAACAGCGGCCGCCTGGCCGACCGCTTCGGGCCCCGGCGCCTCGGCTGGCTGTCGATGGCGATGTGCGCCACCGCCCTCGCCGTGATCGGCGCGGTGCCGACGCTGTGGGGCGCGCTGCTCGGCGTGTTCGGCCTCGGGCTCGGCGGCGGCGTCGTCCGCCCGGTCACGATGACCAACCTGGACCGGGCCATCGGCGGGTGGACGGGCGCCCAGCGCACCGCGCTGCTGTCGGGCCAGGAGCGGCTGTACGGCGCCTGGAACACGGCCATCCTCGTCGTCGGCGGCCTGCTGCTCGAGGCCGAGGTGGGCGTGCGCCCGCTGATCGGCGGGCTGGCCGCCGCGTACGTCGCCGTGCTCGGGGCGATGGCGTTCACCAGCACGAGGAGGGCAGCAGCGTGAGCGGGTCGGGACGGGTGTTCCTGCGGGGCATCACCTCCGAGGCGTACGGCCTCGACGAGCACCGCCGCCGCCAGCTCGCCGCGCCGAGGGTGCGGGACGACTCGGTGGTGGTCGACGACGGCAGGGTCGCCCACTCGGGCGACTCGGCCCGGTCGAGGACGTGGTGGCGGATCGGGCCGGGCGACGAGCCGTTCCTCACCCAGTCCCTCCAGGTCCATTTCGTGCACCTCCCGCCCCGGTCCTCGAACCACGGGCACGGGCACCAGAACGAGGCCGCCTTCTACATCCTGGAGGGGCGGGGCTACGAGGTCCACGACGGCGAGCGCCACGACTGGTCGCAGGGCGACCTCGTCCTCGTCCACACGGACTCGGTGCACCGCCACTTCAACCCCTACGACGAGCCGGCGACGTGCCTCGTCATGAAGGCGAAGTGCGCGTGGATGTACCTCGGCCTCGTGCAGCAGGGCCGGTCGGCGCCCTTCGAGCGGCCCGGCTTCGGCCCGAGGGTCGACTGGTCGCAGCTGTGGACCGAGGGGGTCGGGCAGCGGAGGAAGGTGGTGACGGCGGCCGACACCGAGTGGACGGACACGCCGCTCGGCCGGGTGCGGGTGCTGTCGTCGCCCGAGCGGACCGACGTGCGCACGTTCAGCGTCGACGTGTTCGAGATGGAGGTGCCGGCCGGCGGGCGCACGGCCCGGCGCTGGCACATGGCCGACGAGGTCCTCTACGTGCTGTCCGGGACCGGGCACAGCCTGCACTGGGAGGTGGCCGCCGAGCTCGACGACCGCTACCACGCCCGCATCGCCGAGGAGCCCACGCGCCACGACCTCCGGCCCGGCGACACGCTCTACGTGCCCACCAACACGGTCGCCCAGCACGTCGCCGACGGCGACGAGCCGCTGCGCCTCGTTTCCGGCCAGAACCGGCTGTTCAAGCTGCTCGGCTACGACCGGGTCGTCTACCTGGAGGACGCCTCGTGAGCGAGGCCAGGCTGGGGAAGCTGGACGGGCCGGCGGTCGACGCCGACGAGGTGCGGGCCGGCCGGGGCCACGAGGACCTGCGGGACTGGCTCCGCATGGTCGACGCCCTCGGCGAGCTGCGGGTGCTGGAGGGAGTCGGCTGGGAGGAGGACATCGGCCGGGTCACCGAGATGCTGCACCACACCGACGGCGCCCCGGCCGTGCTGTTCGACC
Organism: Acidimicrobiales bacterium; assembly: GCA_036399815.1. Taxonomy (NCBI): domain Bacteria; kingdom Bacillati; phylum Actinomycetota; class Acidimicrobiia; order Acidimicrobiales; species Acidimicrobiales bacterium. The sequence continues at coordinate 27,530 of DASWMK010000137.1, read as the reverse complement.
GCATCCCCGGCTACCCCGACGGGTTCCGGGTGCTGGTCAACGCCCAGGGCGAGCGCAGCCGCCTGGCGGTCACGTTGGGGCTGCCGACCACCATCGGGCCGTGGGAGCTGATCGACCGGTGGCAGCGGCTGATGGACGGCACGGAGCCGGTGGCGCCCGAGATGGTGCCGTCCGGGCCGGTCACCGAGAACGTCATGGAGGGCGACGACGTCGACCTGCTCGCCTTCCCGACCCCGCTGTGGCACCCCGAGGACGGGGGCCGCTACCTCGGCACCGGCGACTGCGTGATCACCAAGGGGCCCGAGGGCGACTGGGTGAACATGGGCACCTACCGGGTGCAGGTCCACGACCGGCGCACGACCGGGCTCTACATCTCCCCCGGCAAGCACGGCCGCCTGCACCGGGACGCCTGGTTCGAGCGGGGCGAGCCCATGCCGGCCGTCGTGCTCTGCGGCGAGGACCCGCTGCTGTTCCTCACGTCGTGCCTGGAGATGGCGCCCGGCCTCTCCGAGATGGAGTGGGCCGGCGGCGTGCGGGGCCGGGCCGTCCCGTGCGTCGAGGGCCGCCACACCGGGCTGCCGATCCCGGCCCATGCCGAGATCGCGGTCGAGGGGTTCCTCCGGCCCGACCGGATGGCCGTCGAGGGCCCCTTCGGCGAGTGGACCGGCTACTACGCGTCCGGCGGCCGCGAGGAGCCGGTGTTCGAGGTGGCCGCCGTCTACTTCCGCGACGACCCGATCATCCTCGGCGTGCCGCCCGAGAAGCCGCCCTACGAGGCCCACCGCTTCCGCCAGTACCTGCGCAGCGCCAACCTGCTGCGGGAGATCCGCCTGGCCGGCGTGCCCGACGTGACGGCCGCCTGGTGCCACGGGGTCGGCGGGTGCCGGCTGTTCAACGTGGTCGCCGTCCACCAGCGCTACCCGGGCCACGCCACCCAGGCCGGCCAGGTGGCGACGTCCTGCCGCACCGGCGCCTACCTCGGCCGGATCACGGTCGTGGTCGACGACGACGTGGACGTGGCCGACGTGAACGAGGTCATCTGGGCCATCTGCACGCGGGCCGACCCGGAGCGGGACTACCACGTGCTGCGGCGGACGTGGAGCGGGCCGCTCGACCCGGCCATCGACCCGGACCACAAGGGGTTGAACTCCCGGGTCATCATCGACGCCACCCGGCCGTGGGAGTGGCGGGACCAGTTCCCGCCGGCCATCGGCCCCGAGCCGGCCGAGAAGCAGCGGACGAGGGACCGGTGGTCGTGGGTCCTCTAGGCGGGTCGCCGAGCGGCCGGCCCCGGCTGGTCGTCGGCATGTCGGGGTCGAGCGCCCCCCAGCTCGGCGTCACCCTGCTGACGGCGCTGAAGGAGCTGGGCACCGTCGAGGTCCACCTGGTGCTGTCGGCCGGGGCCCGCCAGACGATCCGCCACGAGATGGACGGCGACCCGGCGTCGGTGGAGGCCCTGGCCGACGTGGTCCACGACCCGTCCGACCTGGCCGCCCCGATCTCGTCGGGCTCGTTCCTCACGGCCGGCATGGTCGTCATGCCGTGCTCGATGCACACGCTGGCCTCGGTGGCCCACGGCATCGGCGACAACCTGCTGACCAGGGCGGCCGACGTGCACCTGAAGGAGCGGCGCAAGCTCGTGCTGGTCGTGCGGGAGACGCCGCTGTCGCTCGTGCACCTGCGCAACATGGAGCAGGCGACCCTGGCCGGCGCCGTCGTCCTGCCGCCCGTGCCGGCCTTCTACCACCGCCCGCAGACGATCGACGACCTGCTCCGCCACACCGCCGGCAAGGTCCTCGACCAGTTCGGCATCGCCCACGACCTGTTCCGCCGCTGGTCGGGGTGAACGAGGTCCTCCTGCTGCTCACGTCGGGCGAGGACGGCGTGCCCCACGTCTGCCTGCTGTCGCCCCGCGAGGTCGAGCGCGAGGCGACCGAGGTCCGCCTGGTGACGAGGAGCAGGAGGACGCGCCAGCACCTCGCGGAGCGGGGCACGGCCCTGCTGGTCCTCGTCGAGCACGGCGCCGTGCGCAAGCTGACGTTGCGGGTGGCCCGTGCCCTGGACGGCGCCTACGCGCTGTCCATCGAGGGAGAGGAGACCGACGCCCTCCCCGGCGTGGTCGTCCACCCCATGACCTACGAGGTCGAGGCCGACGACCCCGAGGCGCAGTTCGCCGCCGAGACCGCCGCGCTCCTCGCCCGCCTCCGCCCCGGCACGGCGGCCGGCATGGCCCACCTCGACCGCTCCCGCGCCGCGTCGACCCCCGAGGAGCGGGAGGCCCATCTCCGAGCCGCCCGCGAGGTGTTCGTCCGCATCGGCCGCGAGGACCTGCTCCACCTCGTCGACGTCTTCGGCGGCGACTAGCCGAGCTACTGCGCCGGCAGCAGTGACGCGCCGTTCTCGGCGAACGTCAGGGTGACGGGCTCGCCCGGGGGGATCGAGACGGCCGGGTTGCAGCGGCACTTGACGTCGACGCCGGACACGTCGACGACGTGGTCGACGGCCTCGCCGAGGAAGGCCCGGGCCGTCACCGTGCCGTTCCACGAACCGGGGCGGGGCGACGGGGTGTGGCCCTTCTCCAGCGCCACCCGCTCGGGCCGGACGGCGACCGTCACCGTGGCGCCGACGGCGTGGTCGGCCTCGGAGCCGACGTACAGCTCGCCGGCCGCCGTCGCCACCAGGTAGGCCTGCCCCGGCTCCCTGGCCCGCACGGTGCCGTCGAGGAAGTTGGCCGTGCCGATGAAGCCGGCGACGAAGCGGGTCGCCGGGCGCTCGTAGATCTCCCGCGGCCGGCCGACCTGCTCGATCCTGCCCGCCCGCACGACGGCCACCCGGTTCGACATGGCCAGGGCCTCGACCTGGTCGTGGGTGACGTACAGGGCGGTGATCCCGGTGCGGCGCTGGAGGCTCTTCAGCTCGAAGCGCATCTCCTCCCGCAGCTTGGCGTCCAGGTTGGACAGCGGCTCGTCGAGCAGCAGCACCGGCGGCCGCATCACGAGCGCCCGGGCCAGCGCCAGCCGCTGCTGCTGGCCGCCCGACAGGTCGGTCGCCGGCCGGCCGGCGAGGTCGGACAGCTGCACGGTGGCCAACGCCTCCTCGACCCGCCGCCGCACCTCGGCCCGCCCGACCCGGGCCGACCGCTTCCCCACCCGCAGCGGGAAGGCCACGTTGGCGAACACGTCCATGTGCGGCCAGATGGCGTAGGACTGGAACACCATCCCGAGCCCCCGCTCGTCGGCCCGCACGTTGACCCGCCGGTCGCCGTCGAACAGGGTCCGGCCGGCGACCGTGATCGTCCCCGAGTCGGGCCGCTCCAGCCCGGCCACGCACCGCAGGGTCGTCGTCTTCCCGCACCCCGACGGCCCGAGCAGGGTGAACATCGACCCGGGCTCGACCTCGAAGGACACCCCGTCGACGGCCATCACCGGCCGGCCCCGCCCGGCGTAGGCCTTGCGCAGGTCGCGCACCACGACCGCCGCGTCCGCCGCGTCCGCCGCCCCCGCCGCTCGCACCGTCACGCCTCCCGCAGCCCCACGGACGCGCCCAGCCGCCGCGCCACCATGACGAGCACCAGCAGGCCGGCCACCATCACGACGCCGAGGGCGGCCAGCTCGGTGAACTGGCCGTTCTCCCACTGCTCCCAGATGAGGACCGACAGCACCTCGTTGCCCGGCGAGTAGAGCAGGATCGAGCTCGACAGCTCCCGCACGGACACGAGCACGATGTAGATCCAGCCGGCGACGAGGCCGGGCATGACGAGGGGCAGGTCGATCCGCCGGAACGTCTGCCACCACGTCGCCCCGCACACCTGGGCCGACTCCTCGAGCTCGCCGGCCACCTGGTACATCGACCCGGTCGAGTACCGCATCCCGTAGGGCAGGTACCGGGTGCAGTAGGCGATGAACAGGATCCAGAGCGTGCCGAACACCGGCACCGGCGACCGCAGGTACACGAACAGCAGGGCGACGCCCATCACCAGGCCGGGCACGACGAGGGGCAGGGTGGCCAGGTTGTCGACGACCCACCGCCCCCGCGCCTTCGTGCGGACCACGAGCCACGCCGCCATCGCCGTGAAGAACACGACGCCGGTGGCCGAGCCGACGCCGAGCAGGAACGAGTTGCGCAGGGCCCGCATGGCCTGCGGGTGGTCGAACACGTAGCGGTAGTTGTCGAGGCTGGCGTCGCCGAGCGTCGACCACGACGGCGACGAGTAGTACCGCTGGGTCGACACGTACAGCAGGACCAGCACCGGCGCGGCGACGACGAGCAGGAACCACACGGTCAGCAGCCCGAACGCCGGCCACCGCCACCGGCCGAGCGGGATGGGCCGGGGCCGGAACCCCCGCCCGGTCACCGTCTGCCAGGCCCGCCCCCGCCGGGACAGCCGGCCGTGGGCGAACACCCCGGCCGAGGTGATGACGAGGAGCGAGACGGCGAAGGCGCCGGCCGAGGCGTAGTCGGGCGGGAAGCCCCGCAGCGACCGCCAGATCTGGGAGGTGAACACCCAGATGCCGCCGGGGATGCCGAGCAGGGCCGGCACCTCGAAGGCCTCGAGCGCCCTGATCGCCATGATCAGCACGGCGCCGTAGAGCGCGGGGCGGACGAGCGGGAGGGTGACGCGGCGCACGACCGTCGGCAGCCGGGCGCCGCTCATCACCGCCGACTCCTCGAGCGCCGGGTCCATCGACCGGAAGGCGGCCACCATCAGCAGGAAGACCAGCGGCGACAGGTGGACGCCCTCGACGAGGATCATCCCGCCCATCGAGAAGACGTCGAAGCGGGGCGCCCCCGGTAGGACGGCGAGCGCGTCGTTGTAGATGCCGATGTTCGGGCTGAGCAGGAAGATCCAGGCGATCGTGTGGAGGATCCCGGGGATGACGAGCGGCACCAGCGACGCCGCGAACATCAGGCCCTTGCCCGGCAGGTCGGTGCGGACGACGAGGTAGGCGAGGACGGTGCCGAGGGGGACGGCGAGCAGGGTCGACCCGCCGGCGAACACCAGCGAGCTGACCACCATCGGGCGCAGCCCGGCCCGGGAGTAGGCGTCGGTGACGGCGTCGAGGGTCAGCCGGCCGTCGTCCACGAACGTGTTCCAGAGCAGGAACCCGAGCGGGACGAGCGCGAGGTAGGCGACCACCGCCACCACCGCGCCCAGCACGACGGTCTGCGGGCGGAGGACGGCCCGCAGCAGGCGGGTGCGGGCGCCGGCCCGGCCGGCCGCCGGCTCCAGCGCGACCGTCGCCACCGGGCTAGCCGCCGTCCCCCTCGGCCACCACCTCGGCGTAGAGCTCCTCCCACTTGTCACGCTGCTGGTTGAGCTCGTCGACGTCGGCCGAGAGCAGCTCGTAGCCCTCGGGGATGCCGCCCTCCTGGACGGTGGTGTTCGCCGGGGTCCGCTCGAACTCGACGAGCAGCTCCTGGGCGTCGCTCATCATGAACTCGCAGAACAGCAGCGCGGTCGCCGGCGCGTCGGTGTCGCGGTAGATGCCGACGCCGTTGGGCCGGATGACGATCGGCTCCACGGCCGGCTCGAAGGTGATCGGCGCGCCCTCGCCGGCCAGCCGCTGCACCCGGTGGTGGTAGGCGGAGGCGGCGACGTCGTACTCCCCCGCCGCCAGCAGCTCGGTCATCAGCGTGTGGCCGTCGACGATCCTCGCCCCGTCCGCCGCCTGGCGGAACACGTCGACCGCCTCCTCCTCGCTCATCCCCTGCTGGTCCATGAAGTAGCCCTGGACCAGGGTGGCGAACCAGTCGAAGTCGCCGAGCTCCATGGCGAGCGACCCGTCGTAGCCGGTGAGCACGTCCTCCCAGCTGGTGGGGGCGGCGCCCTCGTCCACCCGGTCGGTGTTCCAGGCGGCGACGAACAGGTTGAGGTAGACGCCCGCCCAGGTCTCGAACACCGCCTCGGGGACGATGTCCTCGGTGAGCGGGCTCTCGAACGGCTGGAGCAGGCCCTCGTCGTCGAGCGCGGCCATCTCCGGCCCGTTGAGCAGGATGGCGTCGGCGCCGGCGAACCCGGCGTCGGCCTCCTGGATCACCCGCTGGAGGACGGTCGACGACGACGCCCGGTAGAGGTCGACGTCGATGTCGTAGGCGTCGGAGAACGCCTCGATCACCGGGGCCGACTCGTCGACGTTCAGCGACGTGTAGTAGCTGAGGTCGGCGTCCTCGGCCTCGGCCAGCTCGATCAGGCGCTGGGTGCGGGCCTCGCCCTCCAGCCCCTCGAGCTCGTCGTACACGGCCTGCACCGACGGGGTGGCCGGGGCCTCCTGGCCCGCCTCGTCCCCGCCGGCGGCGTCCGTGCCGCCGTCGTCGTCGTCGCCGCCGCACGCCGCCGCCACCAGGGCTAGAGCGACGGCGAGGGCCAGGAACCTCCTCGAGCGTCGGAACCGGCGCACGCGGACCCCCTTCCGCAGTTCCCCTCGGTGGGCAGCATGCCACAGAGCGAGCGTTAGGCGGGGTCGGGCTCGTCGTCCTTCAACGTGTCGAGGATGATGTGGGAGTGGACCCGGTCGATGCCGGGCACCTCGGCCAGCTGGCGCATGAGCAGCTCCCGGTAGCCGTCCACGTCCCTGGCCACGACCTTGACGAAGAAGTCGGGCCCGCCCGTCACCTGGTGGATCTCGACCACCTCGGGCAGCTTGGCCAGGGCGTCGACGAAGGCCCTCACCGTCTCCATCCCGTGGTGCTCGAGGGTGACGGCGAGGAACACCGGGAAGCCGTAGCCGAGGGCCTCGACGTCGAGGCCGACCCGGTAGCCGGTGATCACCCCCTCCCGCTCGAGGCGCCGGAGCCGGTCGGCCACGGCCGGCGGGGTCATGCCGACCTCCCGGGCCAGGGCGGCGTTGGTCTGGCGGGCGTCCTGGCGGAGCAGGACGAGCAGGCGGCGGTCGACGTCGTCGAGCGGCCGGCGGCGGCTCCCGTTGTCGCTCACGGGCGCGATCGTGCCACACTTGACGAAGCGAAGCCGGTGACGCACGATCTCCTTCGATCCGAAAGCTCGGTCACCGCCTGACCCTCTGATCCGGGAGTAGCGCATGCAGACGACGACGGCGCCCAAGGTCGAGCTCCCCGAGGACCACCCCGGCTTCTCGGACCCCGCGTACCGGGCCAGGCGGGACGCCATCGCCGCCATCTCGAGCTCCTACGAGGCCGGCGGCGCCATCCCCGACGTGCCGTACAGCGAGGTCGAGAACGGCGTCTGGCGGACCGTGCTGACCGAGCTGGACAAGCTCCACGAGGTCTACGCCGCCAGGGACTTCCTCACCGGCGTCGAGCGGCTGGGGCTCCCGCGGGACCGGGTCGTCCAGCTCTCGGAGGTCACCGAGCGCCTGCTCGAGACGAGCGACTTCCGGATCGCCCCCGTCCCCGGCCTCGTGCCGACGAGGACGTTCTACGGCAGCCTGGCCGCCCGCACGTTCATGTCGACCCAGTACCTGCGCCACGAGTCGGTGCCGCTGTACACGCCGGAGCCGGACGTCATCCACGAGATCGTCGGGCACGGCAACATGCTGGCCAACCGGGACTTCGCGGACGTGTACCAGCTGGCCGGGCAGGCGTCCCGGCGGGCCGAGACCGCCGAGTCCCTCGACTTCTTCAGCCGGGTGTTCTGGTTCACCCTGGAGTTCGGGGTCGTGTGGGAGGACGGCGAGCTGAAGGCCTACGGCGCCGGGATCCTGTCGTCCTACGGCGAGATCCAGGTGTTCCGCGAGGCCGAGATCCGCCCGCTCGACGTGCCGGCCATGGGCACCCTCGAGTACGACATCACGAAGTACCAGCCCGTCCTGTACGCGGCGGACTCGTCGGCCCACCTGCTCGACACCCTGGCCGACTTCTTCGGCACCTACGACGAGGACGCCTACCACCGCTGGATGGAGAAGGTCCCGGCCGCCTGAGCCCGTCCCTCGACGAGCGCTGCCGGTGGTGGGGCCGGCGGCGGCAGCTGCTGGCCCGGCCGGCGGCCGACCCACTGGCCGCGCTGCGGGCCGTCGTCGGCGTGTACGCCGCCCAGCCGAGCGGCCCGCTGTCGCTCCTCGCCCGCGTCCGTCGCCTCGACGCGGCCGCCTACGAGCGGCTGGAGGACGAGCGCCACGCCGTGCGGATCGGCGCCATGCGGACGAGCGGGTACCTCGTGGCCGTCGAGGACGCCGACCTGGTGCGGGCGGCGACGGCCCGGCCGGCGGCGGCCCACGCCTGGCGCCTTCGCGACGCCGGCATCGGCGACGACGAGCACCGCCGGCTGCGGGCCGCCGTCCTGGCCGCCGCCACCGAGCCGCGGACCACCGCCGAGCTGGCCGCCGCGGCCGGCACCGACCGGCCGCTCGCCCCCCTGCTCCAGACGATGGCCTTCGCCGGCGAGCTGGTGGCCGTGCGCCCCGCCGGGCTGCGGTCCAACGCCGCCCGCCACGTCGCCACCGAGGCCTGGCTGGGCCGGCCCTTCGCCGACCGGCCGGCCGCCGCCGCGCTGGCCTGGCTGGCCGGGCGCTACCTCGCCGCCTTCGGCCCGGCCAGGGTCGAGGACTTCCGGTGGTGGGCCGGGGTGCCGGCCGACGCGGCGGCGGCCGCCGTCGCCGAGGTCGACACCGTGGACGTGGGCGACGGCCTCCGCCTGCCGGCCGGTGACCTGCCCGCCTTCGACCGCCTCCGCCGGCCCCGCCGGGCCACCGTCGACCTCCTGCCCAAGTGGGACTGCTGGACGATGGGCTACCCCCGCGACGGCCGCCGCCGCTTCGTCGACCCCGACGCCCAGGCCCTGATGTACGACCGGGACGGCAACGCGCTCGGCGTGGTCCTGGCCGACGGCCTGGCCGCCGCCACCTGGGGCCTCCGGGAGCGGAGGGGCCGCCTCGACGTCGACCTCGCCTGGCTCGACCGCCCCGGCCCGGCCCTGGCGTCGGCCGCCCGCGCCGCCGTCGACGCGGCGGCCGCCTTCCTCGGCTTCCCCGGCCGGGTCGACGTGCGGGAGACGGCCGGTTGAGGCCTCAGCCGGCGGCGTCGAAGCGGGCGACGACGCGCTTCGGGGCGGTCAGGCGCCAGCTGGTGGTGAGCAGCTCGGCCAGCTCGTCGGGGTCGACGTCGGCCACGAGGCGGACGCCGAGCCAGCCGTAGCGGCCCACGTAGGCGGGCACGAACCACGGCTCGCCCTCCGCCAGCAGGGCGGCCCGCTCCTCGGGGTCGGCCTTGAAGCTGGCCGACTCCTCCCCCGGCTCGCCGCCGGCGGCGGCGAACATCTTCCCGCGCACCCGGAACGTCGGGTGGCCCCAGGTCTCCCGTTCCTCGGCCTCGGGGAGGGCCAGGCAGGCCCGGCGCACGTCCTCCAGGGTCGCCACTAGGCCCGGCCGGCGGCCTGGCGGCCCCGGCGGGCGACGGCGTCGATGCTGGCCGCCACCAGCAGCACGGCCCCCGTGACCATGAACTTCACGTCCGAGGACTGGCCGAGCAGGTCCATGCCGTTGGCGATCGAGCCGATCACGAGCGCCCCGAGCAGGGCCGACCACACCGACCCCTTGCCGCCGAACAGGCTGGTGCCGCCGATGACGGCGGCGGCGATGGCGTTCAGGAGCAGGTCGCCGCCGCCCGACGACTGGCTCACGGCCCGGCCCCTGGCCGCGAGCAGCACCCCGCCGGCCGCCGCCAGGGTGGACGCGAGGGTGAAGACGGTGACCCGCACGGCGTCGACCCGGATGCCGGCCCGGCGGGCGGCCTCGGCGTTGCCGCCCACGGCGTACACGTGCCGGCCGAACCTCGTCCTCGTGGACAGCAGGTCGAACAGCACCACCAGCCCGCCGAAGATGACGGCGGCGAGGGGCAGGCCCCGGTCGTCGGTGAACACGGCGGTCGCCACGGTCAGCCCGACGACGACGAGCAGGGCCCGCACCACCCAGGTCCTCGCCGGGGCGAGGGGCAGCCCGGCCTTGGCCCGGCGGGCCCGCTGGAACACCACGCCGGCGACGTAGGCGACCATGACGGCCACGGCGAGGGCCCAGGAGACAGGGTCCGAGAAGAACGTGCCGGTCAGGTCGACGATGTTCTCGTCCCTGATGTTCTTCGAGCCGGTGTCGCCCAGTGTGAAGAGCAGCGCGCCGCTCCAGGCCAGGAACCCGGCCAGGGTGACGACGAAGGCCGGCATGCGCAGCTTGGTGATCCAGACCCCCTGCACGAGGCCGACGGCGGCGCCGACCCCGAGGGCGAGCAGGATGGCCAGCCACCCCGGCCACCCGTGGTCGACGTTGACGACGGCCATCACGGCTGCCGCGAACCCCGACAGCGCGCCCACCGACAGGTCGATCTCGCCGAGCAGGAGCACGAGCACGATGCCGACCGAGATCGTGCCGAGGCCGGCGATCTGGAGCACCAGGCTGGTGAGGTTGAACGAGGACAGGAAGCGCTCGTTCTCCAGCCAGAAGTAGATCCACACGACGGCCAGCCCGAAGGCGACGGGGAGGCTGCCGAGCTCGCCCTGGGTCAGGCGGCGGCGGAAGTCGGCGACGGCGCCGGCGAAGCCGGGCCGGGCGCCGACGAGGCGGGGGTCGACCTGCGCGGTCGTCACGAGGCGGCCGCCTCGTAGGCCTCGTGGACCTCGGCCCGGTCGGCGCCGGTGATCGCCGCCACCACCGTCTCGGCCGTCGCCTCCTCCTTGGAAAGGGTGGCGACCCGGCGGCCGAGGCGGAGGACGACGATGCGGTCGGCCACGGCGAACACGTCGACCAGGTTGTGGCTGATGACGAGCACGCCGAGCCCCTGCTCCCGCAGCCGCCGGATCAGGTCGAGCACCTGGCGGGTCTGGGCCACGCCGAGGGCCGCCGTCGGCTCGTCGAGGAGGACGAGCTTGGGCGACCCCATCGTCGAGCGGGCGACGGCGATGGACTGCCGCTGCCCGCCCGACAGGGAGGCGACCGGGATGCGGACGTCGGGGATGCTGACCGACAGCCGGGCCAGCAGCTCCCGCGCCTCCTGCTCCATGGTGGCCTCGTCGAGCCAGCGGAGGGCCCCGGTCGGGCCGGTCGCCCGCCGCTCCCGCCCGAGGAACAGGTTGGCCACCACGTCGAGGTTGTCGCAGAGCGCGAGGTCCTGGTACACGGTCGCGATCCCGAGCGCAGCGGCGTCCTTCGGGCCGGTGACGTCGACCGTCCGCCCCTCGAAGCGGAACTCGCCGTCGTCGATGCGGTGGATGCCGGCGATGGCCTTCACCAGGGTGGACTTGCCGGCGCCGTTGTCGCCCACGAGGGCGACCACCTCGCCGGCGTCCACCTCGAAGTCCACGTCGGTGAGGGCCTGGACGGCGCCGAACCGCTTCGAGACGCCGCGCAGCTCGAGGAGCGGGGTCACGGCCCGGCCCTACTCCAGCCCGGCCTCGGCGCAGGCGTCGGCGAAGTCGGCCGTGCAGATGTCCTCCACGGACCAGAACTCGTCGGCGACGACCGTGTCGGCGATGTTCTCGCGCGTCACGGCGACCGGGGTGAGCAGCACGGACGGCACCATGCCGGCGCCGTTGTCGACCTCGTCGTTGACGAGGCCCTCGGGCGGGTCCTCGCCCCGGCCGAGGGCGACGGCGAGCTCGGCGGCCGTCTCGGCCTCGTCCTTGATGGCCTTGTAGACGGTCATGAACTGGTCGCCGGCGAGGATCCGCTGGATGGCGGCCAGCTCGGCGTCCTGCCCGGTGACCGGGGGCAGCTCGGAGAAGTTGGCCGCCTCCATGGCCGCGATCGCCCCGCCGGCCGTGCCGTCGTTGGCGGCGTAGACGCCGTCGATGCCGTCCTCGCCGAGCTGGGCGATGGCCTGGTCCATCTCCTGCTGGGCCTCGTCGGGGCTCCAGTCGGGCGTGTCGTACTCGGCGCCGATGGTGAGGCCGCTCTCGTCGAGCACGCTGTGGGCGCCGGCCTTGAACTGCGAGGCGTTGTTGTCGTCCGGCGAGCCGTTGATCATGACGATGGTGCCGTCGTCGGCCCCGTCCTCGGCCAGCCGGTCGACCAGGGCCTCGGCCTGGAGCCGGCCCACCTCCTCGTTCTGGAACGAGAGGTAGTAGTCGACCTCGGTGTCGAGGATCAGCCGGTCGTAGCTGATGACCGGGATGTCCTGGCCGGCGGCCTGCTCGACGATGGCGCCGGCGGCCTGGCCGTTCACCGGGTCGAGCACCATCACGTCGGCGCCGTTGGCGATGGCCGCCTCGGCCTGCTGCTGCTGGCGGGACTCGTCCTGGTCGGCGTTGCTGTAGATGATCTCGCACTCCGGGCAGAGCTCCTCGACCTTGGCCTCGAACATCGGCCGGTCCTGGGTCTCGTACCGGGTGGTCTTCGTCTCGGGGAGCAGGAGGGCGATCTGGATGGCGTCGCCGTCGCCCGACGCGCCGCCCCCGTCGTCGTCGTCGTCGCCACCGCAGCCGGCGGCGACGAGCACGCCGGCGAGCAGCACGGCGCCGAGCCGGAGCGCTCGCCGCCTGGGGTCTCGGGTCATGTCACATCTCCCTGGTGCAGCCGGGGGTCGGCACGGACCGTCGCACTCTCGCCCGCGTGGACGGGCGGGTCAAGCACCCCCCGTCGCGACCCGGCCGCAACCCGTCAATGAGCGCCGGAAAACTACACGCCATGAGGCGTTATCTGGGGCCCTTCCGTCTTGACACCAACGCGACGATGACGCCACCCTGAACGTACCGCCACGCCGGCGTCGAGGTCTGGTGGAGCTGCCGGCGGAACTCGGCTCCGACCCCGTGTCGGCACGGCGCGCGACAACGGACACGGCAGAGCCGCGCCGCCACCATGGCGCCGCTCCGCGGGCGCAAAGGAGCGGGTGTATGACCCTCACCGAGCAGCAGCTGATCGACCTGGACGACCTGGACCTGCCGTTCGTGTCGTTCACGAGCGACGAGTACCAGGCCGATCCCCACGGGGTCTGGCGGAGGGCACGCGAGCAGAGCTGGCTGGCCAGGACCGAGATCGCCGTCAACGTGATCCCGTACAAGGCCAACTTCGAGATGATGCGCACCCGCCAGCTCACGACGATGGGCGACACGATCATGCGCATCCAGGGCGTGCTCGACGGCCCGATGTACCGGTACTGGACCGACGGGCTGATCATGTGCATGAACGACCTGCGCCATGCCCGTCTGCGCAAGCTCCTGTTCCCCGCCTTCACCCCCCATTCGGTGGACCGCTTCCGGCCCATGATGCGCGAGGTCGTGCACCGGCTGGTCGGGGAGTTCCGGGAGCGGGGCGAGTGCGACTTCGTCAAGGAGTTCTCGCACCGCTACCCGGTCGAGATCATGGCCCGCCTGCTCGGCCTGCCCACCGACGACATCGACGTGTACGGCCAGTGGGCCGTCGACATCGGCCTGCTGTTCTCGTTCCCGGTGGCGCCGGTGGCCGACCGGGTGGAGAAGGCGATCTCGAACCTCTACGAGTACGCCGGCAAGCTCATCGAGGACCGGCGCCGCAACCCGGGCGACGACCTCCTCACGACCCTCATCCAGGTGGAGGAGGACGGCGAGCGCCTCACCTACGACGAGCTGCGCTGGCAGGTCGTGAACCTCACGTTCGCCGGCCACGACACCACGAAGAACTCGACCACGTTCCTGATGCGGCTGTTCTGCGAGCACCCGGACCAGTGGCAGAAGCTGCGGGAGGACCCGGGCCTCGCCAACAACGCCATCGACGAGGGCATGCGCTTCGACCCGGTGATCCCGGCCACCATGCGGACGACGGTCGAGGACTTCGTCTACGACGGGGTCCGCTTCCCGCCGGGCACCCCGATCATGCTGCGGGCGGACACGTCGAACCGCGACCCCGCGGTCTTCGAGGACCCCGACGTGTTCGACATCACCCGGCGCAACGCCGACAAGCAGATCACCTTCGGCGGCGGCGTCCACTACTGCCTCGGGGCCAACCTGGCGAGGGCCGAGCTCCAGGAGGCCCTGCCGATCCTGGCCGAGGCCATGCCCGACGTCCGCATCGTGGGCGAGGCGGACTGGCGGGCCCGCTCGTCGATGCTCCTCGGCGCCGAGTCGTTGCCGGTGGCGTTCAGGTAGTTCCGGCAGCGTCCACGATCCGCCGGCGCCGCCGAGGCAGCCCCCAGCCGTCCTGGTGGCGCTCCGCCTCGAGTTGGCGCCGGCGGACGTGGAGAAGGTCGCCGCGCGTGCAGATGCCGACGAGGCGGCCGGCGTCGACCACCGGCACGTGCTCGATCGACTCCTCGAGCATCCGGTGCAGCACGGTCAGGGCGGTGTCGCCGGGGCCGACGGACACGACGTCGCGGCTGGCCGCCTCGAGCACGGAGGCCCCGTCGTCCGCGCCCGTGCGCAGCAGGTCGCCCCTGGCGACGATGCCGACGCAGCGGCCGTCGCCGTCGACCACCGGGTAGGCGCCGTGCCCGCCCGCCGCGAACCGGCCCCTGGCGTCGCCGACCGTCGCCGTCGCCGGGAGCACGTCCACCCGCGCCGTCATGATCTCGGCCACCGGCACCGTGCCGAACGGGTCGACCTCGTACTCGGTGCGGACCCTCAGCCCCCGCCGGGTGAGCTTCTCGGTCATGATGCTGTCCCGCACGAGGGCGGCGGCGAGCAGGTCGGCGAGGACGCTCGCCAGCATCAGCGGCAGGATCACGTCGTAGTCGCGGGTCAGCTCGAACACGAACACGATCGAGGTGAACGTCGCCCTGGTGGCCGCCCCGAACGTGGCCGCCATGGCGACGACGGCGAACGCCCCGGGCGACACGTGCAGCCCGGGGAACAGGGCGGCGACGCCGTGGCCGACGAGCCCGCCGTAGCCGGCCGACACGAGCAGGATCGGCGCCAGGGTGCCGCCCGACGTGCCCGAGGCCAGGGCGAACCACCAGGCGACCAGCTTGGCCCCGGCCAGCAGGGCGATCGTGCCGACGGTGAGGCGGTCGGCGAGCACGTCGCCGATGGCGTCGTAGCCGACGCCGAGCGCCCGCGGCACGGCGAGCCCGACGGCCGCGAACGCCACGGCCCCGAGGACCGGGTGCCAGAACTCGCCGACCGGGAGCCGCCGGTACCAGCCCTCGATCGTGAACAGGCCCCGGGAGAGGACGACGGCGAGCAGCCCGGCGCCGACGCCGAGCACGGCGAAGGCCGGCAGCACGCCGAGGCCGGCGTAGTCGTGGGGCGGCACGGCGAACAGCGGGCCCTCGTCGAACAGCAGCGAGTGCATGCCGCCGGCGATGCTGGCCGCCACCACGAGCGGGACGAACGCCCTCGTCGAGAACTCGAACAGCAGCAGCTCGATGGCGAGGACGACCGAGGCGAGCGGCGCGCCGAACGTCGCCGCCATGCCGGCGGCGGCGCCGCTGGCGAGCAGGATCTTCCGCTCGGCCGGCGACACGCGCACGACCTGGCCGAGCAGCGAGCCGAGCGACCCTCCCGTCACGATGATCGGCCCCTCGGCGCCGAACGGGGCCCCGGTGCCGATGGCGATGGCGGCCGACAGCGGCTTGGCCAGGGCGGCGCGGGGCGCGATGCGGCTCTGGCGGGTGAGGATGGCCTCCATGGCCTCGGGGATGCCGTGACCGCGGATGACCGGCGACCAGCGGGCCAGCGCGCTCACCGCCAGCGCGCCGAGCACGGCCGCCACCACGATCTGGGGCCCGGCCACCAGCTCGGTGGACGGCGGCGCCTGCCAGCCCCACCGCTGGAACAGCGCGAGGTTGGTGAGCAGGCCGATGAGGTGGACCAGCACCCACGCGGCGCCGCCCCCGGCGGCACCGAGGACGGCGGCGAGCGCGGTCAGCAGGACGAGTCGGGACGGCGGGGTCGGGGCGGCGGCCACGTCGTCCTATCATATCGTGTCACGAGGTATCAGGATCGTGGCACGAGCTGACCTGCCCGACCGGGACTACCGGGCCCTCGCCCGGTTCCGCCGCGCCCTTCGCCGGTTCCTCGCCTTCTCCGAGCAGGCGGCGAGGGAGGCCGGGGTGACGCCGGCGCAGCACCAGCTGCTGCTGGCCGTGCGGGGCCACGACGGCGACGGCCCCCCGTCGACCTCGGACCTGGCCGCCGCCCTCCAGCTGAAGGTCCACTCGGTGGTCGAGCTGATCGACCGGGCCGAGCGGGCCGGCCTGGTGGCCCGCCACCAGGACCCCGCCGACGGCCGCCGCCAGCTGGTCACCCTGACCGACCGGGGGCGGGACGTGCTGCGGGGCCTGGCGGCGGCCCACCGCGCCGAGCTGCGCCGCGTCCGGCGGGAGCTGCTGGACGCGCTGCGCGAGCTCGACGAGGCCTAGCGGCCGCCGACGAAGCCCTCGGCCTGGGTGCCCTCGTCGGCGACGCGGACGCCGTAGTGGTAGGTGAGCTTGCCGCCGAGCCACCCTGACACGGCCAGCAGGGCGAGGGCCACGACCGACAGCAGCACGCCGCCCGTCGTCGAGTCGCCCTGGTCCAGGTGGTCCTGGCGGACGAGCAGGGACGCGGCGAACAGCACGACCACGGTGACGTTGCTGGTGGCGTGGGTCAGCCCCGTGCGCAGGGCCCGCGTCCCCCTCGGGATCGTGAGCAGGTCCATCAGCCCGAACACGGCGGCCACGAGCGCGGACACCACGCCGATGGCGATGAGCCAGAAGGCGCCCTTGGCGAACACCTCGGGCTCCCCCGCCTCGTGGGAGACGAGGTCGAACACGAGGCTCGTCACCCAGGCGCCGATGGGCACGGTGACGAGGAGCGGGTGGAAGGGGTGGCCGTACGGACCGGCCACCGGGGTCAGGGGCCGCTTGGCCCGGTGCTCGACGGCGACGTCAGCCATGGGTGCCCTCCTGCCGTGAGGATCGTCGCCACCAGTTCTATCACGAATTTTCGTTTGTCATAGAGAGGGCGTGCTCCAGCTGCTCGCGGACCGGGTCGGGCAGGGTGGTCGTCACGACCTTGCCCTCGAAGCGGCCGAGCTCCCGGAGGACCTCGTCCAGGCGCACGTCGGCCACGAGGAGCAGCAGCGCCGAGGTCCCCGGGTCGATCCACTCGGCCATCTGGCGCACCCAGCCGTCGTCCAGGCCGACGTCGACGAGCTTCCCGTAGAGCGCGCCGCTGGCCCCGCCCACCGCGCCGGCGATGGCCCCGCCGAGCGGGCCGCCGACCAGCGTGCCGATGAGGAGCCCCCACCAGCCGCCGGCGAGGGCGCCCCGGCCGGGCGTGACGTCGACGGTCTGGCGGATGGCCGACCGGCCCTGCTCGTCCTTGGTCACGATGACGGCGTCGGCCAGCTTGATCGCCCCCTCCTGCTGGAGGTGGGCCAGGTTGAGGAGGACCTCCTCCGCCCGGCTGGGCTTGTCGAACACGATCGCCACCAGCTCGTCGGCCATGGCCGGCACCGTACCCACGGCGACGGTTGCCTTCCCGGGCCGGCCGGGTACCCGCCCGACGTGCACGACCTGCCCGTCCGGCCGCCGGTGGCGCCCATGCTGGCCCGCCTCGCCCGGCACCTGCCCGAGGGCCCCGGGCTCGTGTACGAGCCGAAGTGGGACGGGTTCCGCTGCCTCGCCTTCCGCTCGGGCGACGAGGTCGACCTCCGCAGCCGCAACGACCGGCCCTTCGCCCGCTACTTCCCCGAGGTCGTGGCCGGCCTGCTGGCCCTCGGCGACGCCCGGCTGGTGCTCGACGGCGAGCTGCTCGCCTGCCGGGACGGGCGGGCCGACTTCGACGCGCTGTTGGCTCGGCTCCACCCGTCGGCCACCTGGGTGGCCCGCCGGTCGGCCGAGACGCCGGCCGTGCTCGTCGCCTTCGACCTCCTCGCCGCCGGCCGCGACGACCTGCGGGACCGGCCCTTCGCCGAGCGCCGGGCCCGGCTGGAGGCCGCGCTCGCGGGCGACCGGGGCTGCGTGCTGCTCACGCCGGCGACCTCCGACCCGGCGGAGGCGGCGGCCTGGCTGGCGACCGAGGACCCGGGCATCGACGGGGTGGTGGTGAAGGACGGCGCGTCCCCCTACCGGCCGGGCGTGCGGGCCATGGTCAAGGTGAAGCACGAGCGCACGGCCGACTGCGTCGTGGCCGGCGTGCGGCTGCGGGAGGACGGCGTCGGCTCCCTGCTCCTCGGCCTCCACGGCGAGGACGGCACCCTCCACCACGTCGGCGTGGTCGCCTCGTTCCGGCGGCCGCAGCGCCGGGAGCTGCTGGCCCGCTTCGCCCCGCTGGCCGTCGCCCTCGCCGACCATCCGTGGCGGGACGGGTTCGGCCTCGAGGGCGGCCGGCTCGGGCGCATGAAGGGCGCCCCCGGCCGGTGGACCCCCGACCTCGCGCAGGACTGGCTGCCGGTGCGGCCGGCCGAGGTGTGCGAGGTGGCCTTCGACAAGGTCGAGGGGCTGCGGTTCCGCCACCCGGCCCGCTTCCGGCGCTGGCGGCCGGACCGGGACCCGGCGTCGTGCACCGTCGACCAGCTCCGGCCGGCGCCGTGAGCGACGTCGAGGTCGCCGTCGAGGGGCGGGTGGTCCGCCTCTCCAGCCTCGACCGGGTGCTGTGGCCGGCGGCCGGGGTGACCAAGGCCGACCTGGTCGACTACTACGCGCGGGTGGCGCCGGTCCTCCTCCCCCACCTCGCCGGCCGGCCGCTCACCCTCCACCGCTTTCCCGAGGGCGTCGGCGGCCCCCACTTCTTCCAGACCCGCACGCCGCCCCACCCCGACTGGGTGTCGACCCAGCGGATGTGGACGTTCACGTCCGGCAAGCAGGTCGACGCGCCGGTGGTCGGCGACCTGCCGTCGCTGCTGTGGGCGGCCAACCTGTCCACGATCGAGCTGCACCCGTTCCTGTCGACCGGCGCCGCCCTCGACCGGCCGACCATGCTCGTGCTCGACCTCGACCCCGGCGAGCCGGCCGGGCTGGTCGAGGCCTGCCGGGTGGCGCTCGACGTGCGCGACCTGCTCGCCGGCATCGGGCTGGCGTCGCTCGCCAAGGTCTCGGGCCGCAAGGGCCTCCACGTCCAGGTCCCGCTGGCGCCGGGCCACACCTACGACGAGACGAAGGCGGTGGCCAGGGCGCTCGCCGGCGCGCTGGCCCGCGTCCAGCCCGACCGGGTCGTCGACCGGATGGCGAAGGGCCTGCGCCGGGGGCGGGTGTTCGTCGACTGGAGCCAGAACGACGCCGGCAAGTCCACCGTCGCGCCCTACTCGCTGCGGGCCGGCACGGTGCCGACCGTGGCCCTCCCGGTCACCTGGGAGGAGGTCCACACGGCCGTCGCCAACGGCGACGCCGCGGGGCTGGTGTTCGGGCCCGGCGACGCGCTGGCCCGGGTCGAGGAGCTGGGCGACCTGTTCGCGCCGCTCCTCGCGGGCGACCAGCGCCTGACTGTGCCCCGCGGCGCCCGGGTAGAGCGGCCCTGACGCCCGCCGCCCAGGAGGCACCTTGTTCAACCCGCTGGAGCACCAGGGGATCGCCGTCGAGGACCAGCTCCGCTCGTGGTCGGAGCTGAACGTCGAGCCCTACGACAAGCGCTCGATCCACCCCTACAGCCGTTCCCGGATCATCCTGATGAACGGGATCGAGGTCGAGTCGATCCTGTTCTCCCACCAGTTCGCCCGCCACTGCGACACCCCCGAGATCCGCCAGGCGCTGGCCCTCGGCCGCCGGGTCGAGGCCCAGCAGCAGAAGGCGATCAACTGGCTGAGCCCGGGCGACGAGACGCCGCTCGAGACGACCATCGGCTACGAGCAGGTCGCCATCGACCTCACCGCCTGGCTGGCCCGCAACGAGCCCGACCCCTACATCAAGCAGGTGTTCGACTTCGGCCTGCTCGAGGACTTCGACCACCTGTACCGGTACGCCAACCTGTACGAGCTGATCAACGGCGGGCAGGCCGAGGAGCTCACCCGGCGGCTGACCGAGATCACGCCGGGCCGGCCCACGTTCGTGGAGCACCGCCACCCCACCGACGACGTCCGCCGCCACTACGACCGGCACACGGTCGACCCGCTGTCCCGGCTGCACGTCCTCACGCTCGTGGCCGGCGAGCAGCAGACCATGAACTTCTACATGAACCACGGGCCGGACTTCATGGAGCCCGTGGCCCGGGGGCTGTACCTCGAGATCGCCATGATCGAGGAGCAGCACGTCACCCAGTACGAGTCGCTGATGGACCCGCTCGAGTCGTGGCTCCAGCAGCTCGTCCACCACGAGTACAACGAGTGCTACCTGTACCACTCGTTCATGGACGAGGAGACCGACGAGCGGCTCCGCCGGCTCTGGGAGCTGCACCTCGACATGGAGCTCGGCCAGCTGCAGGTCGCCTGCCGGCTGCTGCGCAAGTTCGAGGGGGTCGA
The DNA here is from genome assembly GCA_036399815.1 of Acidimicrobiales bacterium. Taxonomy (NCBI): domain Bacteria; kingdom Bacillati; phylum Actinomycetota; class Acidimicrobiia; order Acidimicrobiales; species Acidimicrobiales bacterium. The sequence goes on along the minus strand of DASWMK010000137.1, from coordinate 7,284 downwards.
GCCCGAGGAGATCCTCCCGCCGGCCCTGCCCACGCCGGTGACCTTCGAGCAGAACGTCGACTACGTCCGCGAGGTGCTCGCCACCCAGGTCGACCTGCGGGCCGACGGCGTGGACTTCGTCGACGCCGCCGACGAGCCGGCCACCAGCCGCACCTACCGGGAGCGGGTCAACGAGGGCGGCGTCCCGAGCGAGCAGGTGATCGAGGAGAACCGCGCGGCCAACGGCCGCGAGTACCGCGACGAGCTGGCCGGCGAGCACCCCGTCGTCGACCTGCGCGAGCAGACCGTCGGCTGAGGAGGCCACCACCGATGCCCGTGATCACCACCACCAAGGACACCGGCGGGCGGGGCGTCCTCACCGCCATGACGTTCGTGCCGCCCGACGCGTTCATGACCCCAGGCGAGCTCGCCGCCTTCGCGCCCGGCACCGGGCTGAACGGCCAGTTCCTCGCCGACCTGCTCAGCCAGTTCCTCGCCCACGAGCAGTGCGGCGTCCACCTCTACCGGACCGTCGCCGGCCTCACCCAGAACCCGGTGCTCCAGCGCCGCTACGAGGAGTTCCTCGCCGAGACCGAGCACCACGTCGACGTCCTGGAGCGGCTGATCGCCGCGCTGGGCGGCGACCCGGGCTACGTGAGCCCGGCGGCCAGGCTCACCCACGCCATGGACGCGAAGATGCTGGAGGCGGTGGCGCTGATGGCCGGGTCGGCGGACATCCTCCCCCTCGAGATGGCCATGCTCGAGGCCGTCGTGCTGGCCGAGACCAAGGACGCCGCCGACTGGAAGTTCCTCCACGCGCTCGGCGAGGCCATGGACGAGGGCGAGGGCAGGACGGCCGTGCTGGCCGCCGTCGCCGAGGTCGAGCCCCAGGAGGCCGACCACATCGGCTGGGCCATCTCGATGTGGCAGCAGATGGCGATGGTCCAGGCCAGGAGCAAGACGGCGATGACCCTGGCCTCGCTCGGCGAGAAGCTGGTCGGCAAGGTCCAGGACGCCATCACCTGACGGCCGGGCCCCGGCGCAGGGCGAGCACCTCGCCCAGCAGCTCCTCCGTGGCCGCGGCCACGGGGGAGCGCCGGGCCGCCGGGTCGAGGACGGCGAGCGGCCGGCCCCCGGCGTCGGCCACCACGCCGCCGGCCTCCTCGACGAGCAGGGCGCCCGCCAGGTAGTCCCACACGCCGTGGTGGTCGTCGTCGGTGTTGACGTAGGCGTCGAACCCGCCGGCGGCCACGTGGGCCAGCTCCAGCGCGGCCGCGCCGAGGGCCCGCATGCCGGCCCACGGCCGGCCGGCCGGGGCCGGGCCGGACAGGGCGACGAACGCGCCGGCCAGCGACCGGCACCCGCTCACCCGCAGCCGCGCCCCGCCCGACCAGGCGCCCGCGCCCCTCGCCGCCTCGAAGGACCGGCCGGTGGCCAGGTCCACGACCAGCGCGGCGACGGGCCCGTCCCGGTCCACCGCGCACAGGCTCGCGGCGCAGAGGGGCAGCGACCGGGACGCGTTGGCCGACCCGTCGACGGGGTCCACCACGACGACGAGGTCGCGGTCGAGCCCGGTCGCCCCGCTCTCCTCGCTGAGCACGCCCACCCCCTCGGCGTCGAGGACGGCCAGGGCGGCCTCGTCGGCCACGAGGTCGAGCGCGTACTGATCCGACCGGTCGCCCGCCGCGGCGCGGTCCTCGACCCGCTCCAGCGCCGCCGCGACCTCCGCCGCGCACCGGCGGAGCAGGCCGGCGACGTCAGCGACCGGCACCGGCCGGCTGGCGGCTGGCCGCTCCCGACGCGACGGCGGCCCAGGCGTCGGCGAGGCGGTCGGCGGCGTCGTCCCAGGTGGGGAGGCGGCGCACGGCCCTGGCCGCGGCCCGCTCCATGGCCCGCCGGCGCCGGGGGTCCTCCAGCAGGGCGGTCACGTGGGCGGCCAGCCCGGCCGCGTCCCGGCCGACGGCGAGCGCGCCCGACGCCACGGCCGGCCGCAGCCCCTGCGCGCCGACCGGCGTGGTGACGACGGCCCGGCCGGCGGCCAGGGCCTCGAGCACCTTCACCTTCACCCCGCCGCCGACCCGGAGGGGCACGACGACGAGGTCCGCCGCGGCCAGGTACGGCCCCACCTCGGGCACACCGCCGGTCACGGTCACGGCCGGGTCGCCGGCGAGGGCCGTCACCTCGGGCCCGGGGGCGTTGCCCACCAGCCACACGGCCGGGTCGTGGCCGGCGGCCCGGACGGCCGGCAGCACGTCGCCCACCAGGTGGCGCACGGCGTCGACGTTCGGGGCGTAGGCGAAGTTGCCGACGTAGGCGAGCACGGGCCGGCCGGCCGGCCGCTCGGCGGGCTCGGCGCGGCCCGTGGCCGACAGGTCGGCGCCGTCGGGCACGACCACCACCGACACGTCGGGGGCGGCCGCCCCGATGGCCTCCGCGTCCTCCTCGGTGACGGCGGCGCACCCGTCGGCCGCCGCCCACACCGACGCCTCCCAGGCCGCCGTCCGCCCGGCCTCGGCCAGGTGCTCCTCCCGCTCGGCCGCCGAGCCCGCCACCGCCGCCCGCTGCCGCCAGAGCGACGACTCCACGTTCTGCTCGACGACGAGGACCGGGGGCCGCTCCCCGGGGCCGGGCAGCAGGTGCCACAGGTAGGAGCCCTCGACGTGGACGAGGTCGAGCCCGTGGCGCAGGCGGCGGGCCAGCCAGCGGGACGCGGCCGGCGAGCAGTGGCGCAGCACCTGGGCCGGCAGGGACGGGTCGTGCCGGCACGCCTCGGCCGCGAACACGGTCGCCGGGCAGACGTCGGCCCGGAAGGCGTCGAGCTCGGCCAGGTCGTCCTCCGGGGTCTTCGTGACGGCGCAGACCTCGAGGTCGACCCGGCCGGCGAGGCGGGCCAGGAGCTCCAGCTCGCGGCGCCGGCCGCCGCTCCAGCCGGCGTAGGGCAGGTGGCAGGTGAGGAACAGGACGCGCATGTTCGGCCCTTCCGTACCCCGCGGCGACCGCCGCAGCACGCCGTAGCGTCCGGCCATGGCCAGCCCCTTCCGCCACCCGGTCGACGTGCGCTACCTCGAGGTCGACCAGCAGGGGGTGGTCTTCAACATGTGGTACCTCGCCTACCTGGACGAGGCGATGGCGGCGTTCCTCCGCCACGGCGGGCTCCCCTACCCGGAGATGCTGGCCGGCGGCCACGACGTCCAGCTCGTCCACACCGACGTCGACTGGCGGGGCTCCCTCGCCTACGGCGAGCGGGGCGAGGTCGAGGTGGCCCTCGCCCGGCTGGGGCGCACCTCGTTCACCCTCGACTTCGCCGTCACCGCCGGCGACCGGGTGGTGGCCACGGCCAGCACGGTCTACGTGGTCGTCGCCACCGACGGGTCCGGCAAGCGGGAGGTGCCGCCGGCCATCAGGGACGCGCTCGGGGAGGTCAGGCCCCTCCACCGCTGAGGTGGTCGCGGCGGAGGTGGTCGCCGAGCACGTCGTCGCCGAAGTCGGCCGCCGGGTCGCGGACCACGGTGTGGACGTGGTTGGCCCCGTCCTGGGTGTTGTCGAGCTCGATCACCAGGCGGGGCCCGGCCAGGCGGTAGTAGTGCCCGGCGCCCGGCCGGTCGGCGCCGGCCCAGGCGAACGCCGCGTCGGACGGGTCGGGGCGGGGGGCGCCGTCCGGGAAGCGGCCGAGGTACACGTCGAGCAGGGCGGCGGCCGCGCCCGCCGCCGGGCCGGCGAGCGCGGCGAGGGGCACGCCCACCGGGGCGAGGGGCCCGTCGAGGCGGGCCGCGTTCCTGGTGACGATGTCCCGCGGGGCCTCGTCGGCGATCGTGGCCGACGCACGCTGCTCGGTGGTGAGCGCGTGCAGGAGCTCGAAGCCGAGCGCCTCCTCGGGCCCGAGCGGGTCGCTGACCACCCGGTCCCCGTCGGTGACGACGGCCGGGTTGGCCCCGAGGAACAGCGGGGTCATGCGCACTTCGCCGCCGGCCAGCGTGGCGTGGACGGACACGTGGTGGCCCTCGAACCGCCACCCCCACGGCTCCGTGCCCGGCTCGCCGAACACCGCGACCCAGTAGTCGTCCCGGTGGCGCCGGTCGTCCCGGTGGCCCTCCAGGCGGCCGAGCACCTCGTCCAGGGACTCGATGGCGACGGCCCTGGCGAAGGCCGGAAGGGCCAGGGCGGTGGCCAGCAGGCGGTGCACGGCCTTCGCGCCGGCCCGGTCGAGCGCCCACAGCGCCACCCCCTCCCTGGGGGCCGGCCAGTAGGCCCACTCGCGGCGGCGCCCGTCGAAGGGGAGCCGGGCGGCGGGGGCCAGGTCGAGCACGGAGGTGGCCGCCGCGACCATCGTCGGTGTGTGCACGGGACGGAACTTAGGGGCGAGACTGTCCGGCCATGGACGACCAGTACGCCGGGCCGCTGCTGCAGCTCGTGCCCGGCGCCCGACTCGCCGGCCCCGACGAGGTCCCCGGGCTCGTGGACGACGCGGCCCGCAAGCTCGGCGCCGACGGCGCCGTCATCTACGTCGTCGACCACGAGCAGCTCGTGCTCCGCCCCGTGCCCGGCCCCACCGCGGGGCAGGAGACGGCCGTCGACACCACCGTGGCCGGCCGGGCCTTCCGGACGACGTCGTTCCAGCAGTCGGTCAGCGGCGGCGTGCGCCGGGTGTGGGTCCCGCTGCTCGACGGCCTCGAGCGCCTCGGCGCGCTCGAGCTCCGCTTCCCGGCCGATGCCGAGGTCCCCGACGACGAGACCCTCCTCCAGTTCGAGGCCCTCGTCGCCGACCTCGTGCTCACGAAGGGCCAGTACGGCGACCTGTTCGAGGTGGTCAGGCGCCGCCAGCCGATGTCGCTCGCCACGGAGCTGACCCGCCAGGCCCTGCCCCCCCTGACCTTCGGCACGCCCCAGGTGGTCGTCACCGCCGTGCTGACCCCGGCCTACGACGTCGGCGGCGACACGTTCGACTACGCCGTCGACGGCCAGACGGCGAGGGTCGCCATCTTCGACGCCATGGGCCACGGCCTCCAGGCCGGGCTCATGTCGACGGTGGCCGTCGCCGCCTACCGCCACAGCCGCCGCCAGGGCCTCGACCTCGAGGCCACGGCGTCGGCCATCGACCTCGCCCTCGGCACCCAGTTCGGCCCGGAGCGCTTCGTCACCGCCGTGATCGCCGAGCTCGACCTCGCCTCCGGGCGGCTCCGCTGGGTCCTCCACGGCCACCCCGAGCCCCTGCTGCTGCGGCACGACAAGGTCGTGAAGCGCCTGGGCGGCAACACCCGCCCCCCGCTCGGGCTCGGCGTCGTGCCCGAGGTGGCCGAGGAGTCGCTGGAGCCGGGCGACTCGGTGCTCCTGTTCACCGACGGGGTGGTCGAGGCCAGGTCGGCCGACGGGGAGTTCTTCGGGGTGGACCGCCTGGCCGACCTCGTGGCCAGGGAGTCGAGGGGCGGCAACCCGCCCCCCGAGACCATGCGCCGGCTCGTCCAGGCCATCCTCACCCACCAGGCCGGCGACCTCCAGGACGACGCCACGACGGTCATGGTCGGCTGGCGAACCCGGGGAGCGGAGCGGACCCGGCCGATGTAGGCCGGCCGGCCGGGCGGCCGGGTCAGGTGCGGCCCTCGGCCTCCTGGGCGGCCCGCAGGCTGCGCTCGTCCTCGGCCGCCCGCTCCTCCCAGTCCGCGTGGAACACCGGCCAGCCGGCCTCCCGCACGGCGGCGACCACCACCGGGTCGTCGTCGACCACGATCGCCACCTCCCGCCGCCGGGCCAGGTCGCGGAGGATGCCGACCTTGACGGCGGCGGCCGGCCGCCGGTCGCCGGCCCGGCGCATGAGCAGCCGGTGGCCGCCGATGCCGTGCCGGTCGAGCCAGGCCTCGGTGTCGCCCTTCAGGTGGACGGGCCGGCCGGTCAGGTAGACGACGTCGTGGTCCTCGGCCAGGCGCTGCACGAGGGCGATGCCCTCCGGGTGGGGCGGATCGGCGGCGGCCGCGGCGAAGAAGGCGTCCCAGTCCTTCGGCCGCCGCCGCACGTGGTGCACCCGGTGGCGCACGTCGGCCACCACCCCGTCGATGTCCACGATCGCGATCGGCCGCTCCCCGTCCTGCGCCATGCCCCCTGCCTACCCCCCGCGGTGGTTGCCGTGGGGGGTGATCGGGTAGCGAGCGGGGAGATGCCGACCGCGACGCTCGCCTCCCGCCTCGAGCGGGCCCTCGACGGCGGTGGGGACGCCCTCGACGGGCTGGCCGGCGCCCGGCCGGTCGACCGGCGCGACGCCGCCGTCGCCCTGCTCACGGTCCACGACCTGCACCTCGCGCCGCTCGACGCGGTCGGCGAGCGGACCAGGTGGCAGCACCACCCGGCCGTCGCCGCCCTGAAGGGCGCGCTGGAGGAGCGCCACCTCGCCCGGCTGCCCGGCTGGCCGGGGCCCGCCGAGCCGGTCGACGACGCCGTCGCCGCCCTCCGCCGGCTGGCCGTCGCCGACCAGGTGCCGGCCGTGTACGCCTGGCTGGCCGAGGCCGCCGGGTGGGACGACGCCGTCGGCTTCCTCGTGCTCGAGGGTGGCCCGGACGGCGGGTTCGACGACCTCGTCGCCCTCTGCCAGGTCGGCCTCGCCGGCGAGCCCAAGCTGGAGATGGCCCGCAACTACTGGGACGAGATGGGCCGGGGCCGGGCCGCCGACGTCCACACCGAGCTGCACCGGCGGTTCACGGCCGCCGCCGGCGTCGCCCTGCCGCCGCCCGCCGGGCAGCCGGTCGAGGCGCTCGAGCGGCGCCTGCTCGGCTCCGTGCTGGCCACCAACCGCGCCCTCCAGCCGGAGCTGGTCGGCGCCCTCGGGCTGATCGAGCTGCGGGCCGGGCCCCGCTGCCGCCGGGTCGTGCAGGGCCTGCGCCGCCTCGGCGCCCCGGACGACCTCGTCACCTTCTACGCCGAGCACGCCACCGCCGACCCCCGGCACGGCCGGGACTGGCTCGACCACGTGGTCGCCCCGCTGGCCGCCGACCCCCGCTGGGCCGCCGGCATCGTCAGGGGCGCCCGCTGGCGGGCCGAGGTCGACGCCCGCTTCCTCGCCGCCGCCGCCCCGCCGGCCGCCACCGAGCGGGCCGCCCGGGCGGCCTAGTACCGCCACCCCGCCCGGCCGCCGTCGCCCGAGCACACGGGGCCGGCTCGCCAGCCTCCCCGGCCCCCGTCGCCGGGCGGCGCGGGGGCGAAACTCAGTCCCAGTCCGCCCGGTCGGCGTAGCCGAGGCGGGCGGCCAGGTCCCGGACGACGGCGCCTCGGAGGGCCGGCTCGAGCTCGGCGGCCCTCGCCTCCCAGCGGCGGGGGCGG
>DASWMK010000136.1 GCA_036399815.1 Acidimicrobiales bacterium | reverse complement strand
ATCGAGCTGCACCCCGTCGCCCGCCACTCGGTCCACGCCCACCTGCTCAAGCTGGCCGCCGAGGGCCGGGCCAGCGGCTCCGGCCTGGACTCGCCCTGGAGCGCGGGAGGCTGATCGCCGCTCAGCCGGCGTTCGCCGCCGCGGCGACGTCGGCGTCGCCCACGGCGACGGCGCCGGTCCGCTCGACCGCCTCGATCAGCGCGATGTGGCAGAGCTGGATGGCGTGCCGGAGCGAAACGCGGCTGGCATAGACGTCGAACAGCCGGTCGATCGCACCCGGTTCGAAGACGTCCGCCTCGTGGCGCCGGCAAGCGGCGTGTCGGCGACGTGGAGCCCGATGCGCCGGTCGAGGATCGCCACGAGCTGCGTCGGGTCGGACAGCCGAGGCACGACGACGGGGGTGTCGAGGTACTGGAGAACCTCATTTCGGGGGAGGTCGTCGAGGTAGCGGTCGTGCACGGCGACGACGACCGCCGTGCTGAGCTCGGCGGTCCAGCGAACGACGTCGCCGAAGAACCCGCGGACCGTGGTGCGCTCGGTGGGCCCGATCCACCGGTCGGCGTCGTCGAACACCAGGACGGGTTGGAGGTCGTCGGCGGCGATCGTCCGCAGCAGCTGGTCGAGGATCTCCGTCTTCTCGCGCAGAGGAATGCGTTCGTCGTGCTCGGTCTGGCGCACGACCTCCCCGCCCAGCGCCGGCTGCATCCACCCGAGCGCGAGCGTCAGACCGCGGCTGCGGCGGTGCGTCCTCGTCACGCGGCGGGACTCGCCGGCCGCCGCTGACGCCTCGTCGCGGAGGTCGTCATGCAGCGCCGAGACCTCCTCGGCGTACCGTCGAAGGAGGGCCAGCACCTCGTCGGCGACTCGCACCGGCGACGCCGCACCGCCGGGCTCCACGGCGCGCACGGGAACGACGATCGGCGCCACCCGCTCCGCGGTGGGGCCGAGGACGTGGGCGACGATGCTCGACTTCCCGGAGCCGCTCGCCGCAACGAGCGCGATGCGCTCGCCCCGCAGGACGCCCTCCCGGAGCCGGTGCTCGACGCCGGAGCGGCCCGTCAGATCATCGAACGGGACGTGGTATGCGCCGAGGTCGGCGAAACCGGGGGTGCTGTCGAAGGTGTACTCGTCGGCCAGGTGGCGCAGGAGCGCGGCCGTCACGATGCCCTCCATGCAAGGTCGTACAACACCCGCCGGCCGCGGGGCACCGTCCGTACGAGCCCTTTCGCCTTGAGATCGCGCAGGAGTTGCACGACTCTCGTCCGCGTGACGCCGACCTCGTCGAGGAGGCGGCCGTCACCCGAGTGCACCGCGCCGAGGGTCAAGATCGCGTCGAGCACGAGCTGGGCCGTCTCGGGAAGCGCGGCAGCCATCGTCGCGTGTCGGCGAAGCCCTTCCAGCGCCTCGTCGGGATCCTCGGCCAGGAGGACGGCGCCGGCAGCGCCGAGGGCGGCCCTCGGGGAGGTCGGGCCGAGGACGGCCGCGAGGTCGGCGGCCAGCGTGCGGACGCGGGCCGCGTCGGGGTCCGCACCTGTGCCGGCTCGGCGGCGCAACAGCTCGATGGTCGCGTCCTCGTCGAGGTCGTCAAGCTCGATCACCGACGTGAAGAACGCGTCCTCGGGCGGGTCCAGGCGGCGTGAGCGTCCCGTGACGACCCACAGGACCCGCAACTCCCACAACTCGTCCCGGTGCCGGCCGAACAGCGCGGCACGCAGGCCGTCGTCCACGCCGTCGAGGAGCACGACGGCGTGCGGCGGACCTGACGGCAGGCGGCGCAACGCTCGCACAGGCGGCCAGGTCTCGGGACGGCCCGTAGCCCCTTCGGTCTCCGGCGCCGCCGCCACGACGAGGTGGGCGACGTCCTCCGGTGTGGTCGCCCCCTCGGCATTGAGGAACGTCGCACGCCGGCCGAGCGCGGCCTCCGCACGGTGGAGGAGCGATGTCTTCCCACTGCCCGGCCCGCCGGCGACGTAGGTGTTGAGCCGCAGCTTCACGGCCCGCTCGATCCGGCGGACCTCGTCCTCGCGGTCCACGAACAGCCGACTGTCGGCCGCGGACGCCGTCAGCGGCCGCGGGCTGAGCTGGAGCACTCACACATCTTACAGTTAGATGTGTGAGCTGGGCGTCAGCCGTTGGCGTCCATGGCGTCGAGGGCGGCCACGGCCCGCTCGAGGATCCTCGCGCTGCACCCGGCCATGACCGGCGGGGGCACCGCCTCCTCCAGGATGCGGGCGGCGATCTCCCGGAAGGCGAGGGCGGCGGGGCCGTCGCCGAGGGCCACCGGGTGGCCGGCGTCCGAGCCGGCGGCCACCGACGGCTCCAGCGGCACCGAGCCGAGCAGCTCGACGCCGGCGTCGCGGGCCAGCGCCTCGCCGCCGCCCTGGCCGAACAGCGCGTACGTCGAGCCGTGCTCGCAGGTGAACGCGCTCATGTTCTCGATCACGCCGGCGATGCGCAGGAAGCTCTTGCGGGCCATCGTCGCCGCCCGGATGGCGACCTTCTGGGCGCTCACGGCCGGCGTGGTGACGATGATCATCTCGGCCCTCGGCAGCATGCGGGCCAGGCCCATCTGCACGTCGCCGGTGCCGGGCGGCATGTCGATCAGCAGGTAGTCGAGGTCGCCCCATTGCACGTCCTCGAGGAAGTGCTGGACGGCCCGGTTGAGCATGAGCCCGCGCCACATGAGCGCGGACTCCTCGTCGTCGACGAGGAACCCCATCGACACGACCTTCAGCAGGCCGTCGCCGACGTGCTGCTCGATGGGCACGATCTTGCGGACGCCCTTGCCGGCGCCCCGCAGCCGCCCCTCCATGCCGAGCATGCGGGGGACCGAGAAGCCCCAGATGTCGGCGTCCATCACCCCGACGGTGAGGCCGCGCAGGGCGAGCGCGGTCGCCAGGTTCACGGTGACCGAGGACTTGCCGACCCCGCCCTTGCCCGAGGCGATGGCGACGACCCGCGCCGTGGGCGGGATCTCGGTGTCCGGGGCCCGGTCCCTGGCGTTCCACCTGGCCTTGGCCATGGCCGCCGAGCGCTCGTCGGCGGTCATCTCGGTCCACCGGATGGTGACGCCGGTGACGCCCGGGTGGGAGCCGACCCGGTTGCGGACGTCGCGCTGGATCTGGGCCCGCAGCGGGCAGCCGCTCGTGGTGAGGGCGATGGTCACCTCGACGGTGCCGTCGTCGAGCACGGTGGCGCCCTTCGCCATGCCGAGCTCGACGATATCGCTGCCGAGCTCGGGGTCGACGACCCCCCGCAGGAGCTGCAGGACGTCGGCGGGGGTGACCACGAGGGGATTCTACCGGCCCAGCCCTTGTAAACTGGCCTCCGTGACCGTGCCGCCGCGCCTCGACCTGCTGAAGACGCTCGGCGACAACACCCGCTACGCCATCTACCTCGAGCTGGCCCGCTCGCCCCGTCCCCTCGCCACGGCCGACATCGCGGAGTCCCTGAACCTCCACCCGAACACGGTGAGGCCCCACCTCGAGCGGATGCGGGACCTCGGCCTGCTCGTCGCCTCCTCCGAGGCGCGCGGGTCGGTGGGCCGGCCCCAGCACCGCTACGCGCTCGCCCCCGACGCCCCGTCGCTCGGCCTCGAGCCGCCGACGTTCCCGCTGCTGGCCAGGATGCTCGTGCGCCTGGCCGCCGCCGCCGGAGCGGACTCGGTCGACGCCGCCGACGTCGGCCGGGAGCAGGGCAGGGCCGACGCCACCGCCATGGGCGCCGAGGGCGAGGGGGAGGGCGACGCGGAGGGCTGCGTCGCCCTGCTGATGGCCGAGCTGGCCAGCCTGGGGTTCGACCCCGAGGCCGCCGTCGAGGCGACGCCCGACGGGTCCACCGCCGGCACCGTGGCGTTCACCCACTGCCCGTTCCGGGACCTGGCCGAGGCCCATCCCGAGCTCGTCTGCCACCTCCACCGGGGGCTGGTCGAGGGCTTCGTGGAGGGCGTGGGCGGGGCCGACGTGGTGTCCTTCGGCACGCTCGTCGACCGGCGTCCCTGCCAGGTCGAGCTCGCCGCTCGCTAGCATGGCTGCCGGTTCGCCAAGGAGGAAATGCCCGTGATCGCGCTCACCGACGCTGCTGCCGCCAAGGTGAAGGAGCTCCTCGACGCGGAGGGGGAGCCCCAGCTCGCGCTGCGGGTCGCCGTCCGCCCCGGTGGCTGCTCCGGCTTCAGCTACGAGATGTTCTTCGACACCGAGGTCGCCGCCGACGACCTGGCCGCC
>DASWMK010000135.1 GCA_036399815.1 Acidimicrobiales bacterium | reverse complement strand
CGGCCTTCGCCGCCGTGGGCGAGGACCGCCGCACGTGGATCCGCCGCCAGGCCCTGCTCGCCCCGGTCGGGGCGGGGGCCGTGGCCGCCGTGGTCTACCTGGTCGGCGCCCGCCGGCGGGTGGCCGCCGCCGTCACCCCCTGAGCCCGGCGGGCCCACCAGCCGGGGTCGCGGGCGTGGGCGTGGAAGTGGTCGGGGATCTGGCGCATCACCCGGTCGAGCGACCAGCCGCCGGCGCCGAAGCGCTCGTCGGCCGCCCGACCGAGCATGGCCAGGAGGTGGTCGAGGACCTCGGGCGGCGGGTCGACCCCGTGCTCCCGCCAGACGACCATCGGCACGTCGCACACCTCGCAGTCGGCCACCCAGCCGTGCTCGTCCTCGGCGTACCACCGGGTGAGGCGGGCGGCCTCGCACAGGTCGCAGCCGGGCCGGGGCGGCGTCATCCGGCGTCCAGCGCGGCCCGGAACCCGGCGACCAGCCCGGCCGCCTCCTCCGGGGTGGCCCCCTCGACCAGGCGGCGGACGAGGGCCGAGCCGACGACCACGCCGTCGGCCACCTCGCACACCTCGGCGGCCTGCTCCGGTGTCGAGATCCCGACCCCGACGAGCACGGGCAGGTCGGTGACGGCCTTCAGCCGGCGGGCCACGTCCACGGCGGTGGCGGCGAGGGCGGCCCGCTCCCCCGTCACCCCGAGCAGGCCGACCCCGTAGACGAACCCGGACGAGCGGGCGCAGATGCGGCGCAGGCGGTCGTCGTCGGCGGTCGGGGCGGCCAGCAGGACGGCGTCGACCCCGGCGTCGCCGGCCGCCGCCAGCCACGGCCCGGCCTCCTCCAGGGGCAGGTCGGGGAGGATGGCGCCGGCCACGCCCGCCCTGGCCAGGTCGGCGGCGAAGCGCTCGTGGCCGGCCCGGAACACGAGGTTGTAGTAGGTCATCACGGCGAGGGGGACGCCGGCGTCGAGGCCGGCCAGGCCGTCGAGCACGCCCGGCGGCGTCGTCCCGGCGTCGAGGGCCAGCTGGGACGCCTCCTGGATGACCGGCCCGTCCATCACCGGGTCGGAGAACGGGATGCCGACCTCGACGGCGTCGGCCCCGGCGGCGGCCACCGCGGCGATGACCTCCCGCCAGGCCGGGCCCAGGCCGCCGGTGACGTAGGGGACGAGCAGCTTGCGGCCGCCGTCCCTGGCCGCCCGCAGGGCGGCCTCGAGGTCACCGGCCACGGATGGCGAGGACCTGGGCCACGTCCTTGTCGCCCCGGCCGGACAGGTTGACGAGCACCGTCCGCCCGGCCAGCTCCCCGGTGCCGGCCGCCCGCACCACCCAGGCCAGGGCGTGGGCCGGCTCGAGGGCCGGGATGATGCCCTCGGTCCGGGACAGCAGCTCGAGGGCGTCGATGACCTCGTCGTCGCCGGCGCTCACGTAGCGGGCCTGCCCGCTGGCGGCGAGGAAGGAGTGCTCCGGGCCGACCCCCGGGTAGTCGAGGCCGGCCGAGATCGAGTGGGCCTCCAGCACCTGGCCGAACTCGTCCTGGAGCAGGAACGAGCGGGAGCCGTGCACCACGCCCGGCACCCCCCGCCCGACGGCGGCCCCGCCGGCCGGCTCCACGCCGACCAGGTCGGCGCCCGACCCCACGAAGGCCGCGAACAGGCCCATGGCGTTGGAGCCGCCGCCCACGCAGGCGACGACCACGTCGGGGTCGCCGCCGGTGAGCTCCCGGCACTGGGGCATGGCCTCGTCGCCGATCACCCGCTGGAGCTCGCGGACCATCCACGGGTACGGGTGGGGGCCCATCACCGAGCCGAGGCAGTAGTGGGTGCGGCCGACGTTGGCCACCCAGTCCCGCATGGCCTCGTTGATGGCGTCCTTCAGGGTGCGGCTGCCCGACGACACCGGCCGGACCTCGGCGCCGAGGAGCCGCATGCGGAACACGTTCAGCTCCTGGCGGGCCACGTCGACCTCGCCCATGTACACCACGCACTCGATGCCGAGCAGCGCGCACGCGGTGGCCGTGGCCACGCCGTGCTGGCCGGCCCCGGTCTCGGCCACGATCCTCGTCTTGCCCATGCGCCGGGCCAGCAGGGCCTGGCCGAGGACGTTGTTGATCTTGTGGGACCCGGTGTGGTTCAGGTCCTCCCGCTTGAGGAGGAGGCGGAGGCCGAGGCGCTCGCCCAGCCGGCGGCACTCGGTGAGCGGCGACGGCCGGCCGGCGTAGTCCCGGAGGACCGTGTCGAGCTCGGCCCGGAAGGCGGGGTCGGCCCAGGCGGCGCGGAAGGCCCGGTCCAGCTCCTCGCAGGCGGGGACGAGGGTCTCGGGGACGAACCGGCCGCCGAACTCGCCGAACCGCCCGTCCGGGGACGGGTCGGCCAGGGCGCTCACGACGTCTCGTCCTCCCAGTCGTAGGGGGGCTCGTCGCCGCCCCGGTAGGCGGGAGGCTCGGCGGCCCGGGCCGCGGCCACGAAGGCCCGCACCTTGACCGGGTCCTTGCGGCCCGGCGACGACTCGACGCCCGACGCCACGTCGACCCCCCACGGCCGGACCCGGGCGACGGCGCCGGCCACGTTGCCCGGCGTGAGCCCGCCGGCCAGGATCACCCGGTGGCCGGACGGGGCGCCCTCGGCCAGCGACCAGTCCCACACCTCGCCCGAGCCCGGGGATGCCGAGTCGACGAGGACGGCGTCGGCGCCGTAGTCGGCCGCCCTGGCGAGGGCCGGGTCGCCGCCCGGGAAGGCCTGGATCAGGAAGGGGACCCTGGCCCGCACCCAGCGGGCCTGCTCGGGGGTCTCGTGGCCGTGCAGCTGGACGGCCCGCAGGCCGGCGGTGTGGACGAGGTCGACCACCCGCTGGGGGGCCTCGTCCCGGAACACCCCGACGGTCAGCACCTCGGGCGGCAGCCGGCGGGCGATGTCCCTCGCCCGCTCGGCGGTGACCTGGCGGCGCGACGGGGCGAACACGAAGCCGACGGCGTCGGCCCCGAGCGCCACCGCGAGGAGGGCGTCCTCCTCGCTCGTCACCCCGCAGATCTTCACGAACACCGCAACGAGCGTACGGCGGCGGCGGGGTCGCCCGAGCGGACCAACCACTCCCCCACGAGCACGGCGTGGTAGCCGGCGGCCGCCAGGGCGGCGGCGTCGGCCGGGCCGGCGACCCCCGACTCGGCCACCCGCACCACCCCGGCGGGCAGGAGCGGGGCGAGTCGGGCGGCCCGCTCCCGGTCGACCTCGAAGGTGACGAGGTCCCGCTGGTTGACCCCGACGAGGTCCGCGCCGGCGGCCAGCGCCCGGTCCACCTCGGCCTCGTCGTGGACCTCGACCAGCGCGTCGAGGCCGAGGGACCGGGCGAGGTCCAGGAAGCCGGACAGGGCGGCGTCGTCGAGGGCGGCGGCGATCAGGAGGACGGCGTCGGCGCCCATCAGGCGGGCGTCGGCCACGTCGTGGGCGGAGACCGTGAAGTCCTTGCGGAGGACGGGCAGCGGGCAGGCGGCGCGGGCGGCGGCCAGGTCGGCCGGCGACCCGCCGAAGAACTCGGCGTCGGTCAGCACGGACAGGCAGGCAGCGCCGCCGGCGGCGTAGGCGGCGGCCAGGCCGGCGGGGTCGAGGCCGGGGGCGAGGTCGCCCCTCGACGGCGAGCGCCGCTTCACCTCGGCGACCACCGCCGGTCGGGCGTCGCCGGCAGCGGCGGCGGCGATCGCCGAGCGGAAGCTGCGGCACGGCGGCTCGGCCGCGGCCCTGGCGACCAGCCCGTCCAGCTGGCGGGGCTCGGCCGCGGCCGCCGACCGGTGGGCGGCGAGGATGCGGTCGAGGTAGGTCGCCACCGTCAGGGCGGCGACCGGCGGGCGCTCTCGCTCATGACGACGAGCGGGGCCAGCACGAACAGCCCGAACGACAGCACGCCGCAGCCACCGGCCAGGGCGACGAGCGGCAGCACGTTGGTCACCATCCCGACCACGGCGGCCAGCACGGCCACCGTCATCAGGAACACGGGGGCGACGGCCAGCCAGCGGTGGCGGGCCTCCCCGGGCGCGGCGACGTCCTCGGGGAGGCGGGCGGCGGGGACGCCCTCGAGGTCGTCCTCGTCGTCGCCGGCCACCGGGCGCCACGCCGGGGTCGGGGCCGGCGCCGGCCGGCGGAGCGAGAGGTCGTAGGCCCGGCGCCGGTCGGGGTCCCCGAGCACGTGCCAGGCGGCGTTGACCTCCTGCATGCGCCGGCGGTTCCGCTCCTGGTCGGCGGGCGACTCGCCGCCGTGGAAGTCGGGATGGTGACGGCGGGCGAGGGCGACGTAGGCGCGCCGGACCTCGGCCGCCGAGGCCGAGGGCGGCACGCCCAGCACCTCGTAGTGCGTCACCCGTGCGACCATACCGGCCCGATGCCGCCGCAGCCCCCGACCGTGGTGGTCGTCGAGGACGACGCCAACATCGCCGACCTCCTCGACCTCTACCTGCGCCGCGAGGGCTTCCGCGTCGTCCAGGCGGCCGACGGCCCGGCCGGGCTGCGGGCGGTCGAGGACCAGGGCGCCCGCCTCGTGCTGCTCGACGTCGGCCTGCCCGGCGAGGTCGACGGGTTCGAGGTGTGCCGGCGGCTGCGGGCGAGGGGCGACGTGCCCGTCATCATGCTGACGGCCCGGGACGACGAGATCGACCGGGTGCTCGGCCTGGAGCTGGGCGCCGACGACTACGTGACCAAGCCGTTCTCGCCGAGGGAGGTGGTGGCGCGGGTGAAGGCCGTGCTGCGCCGGGCCGCCGCCCCGCCCCGCGACGCCCCGCCCGTCCTCGTGGTCGGCGGGGTGGAGGTCGACACCGGACGGCGGGAGGCGAGGGTCGCCGGCCGGCCCGTCCCGCTGACCACCCGCGAGTTCGACCTGCTCCGCTTCCTGGCCGAGCACGAGGGCCTGGCCCTGTCCCGCCGCCAGCTGATCGACGGCGTGTGGGGCGCCGACTGGTACGGCGACGACCGCACCGTCGACGTCCACGTCCGCCAGCTGCGCCGCAAGCTGGGCGACGCCCTGCCGCTCGCCACCGTGTGGGGCGTCGGCTACCGGCTGGGCTGACGGGTGCGGCGCCGGCTCGTCCTCGCCATCGTCGGCACGGTCGTCGCCACCCTGGCGCTGGCCGGGCTGGGCACGCTCGCCCTCGCCCGCATCGACGCCCGCCGGGCCACCGAGTCCGACCTGCGCCCCCAGGCGAGCGCCATCGCCGCCGCCGTGCGGGCCGTCGGCGCCACCGCCTTCGGGCCGGGTGGCCCGCCGGGGCGGCCGGGCGGGCTGGGCGAGCTGGGCCGGGTGCTCGCCGGGCAGGGGGTCGGCCTGGCGGTCGTCACCGCGGGCGGCGACGTCGTGCCCCTCACCGCGCTGCCGGCCGGCCTCGCCGCGGACGACCTCGACGGCCCCACCCTGCTCGCCGGCGGGGCGGTCAGCGGCAGCCGGGGCCGCACGGTGTGGGCCGCGGCAGGCGCCCCGGCGCCGCGGGTGGCCTTCGTCGCCGTCGTCGCCCGGGAGGCCGACGCGGTCATCGGCACCGCCCTCCGCTGGTTCCTCGTCGCCGCCGTCGTGACCGTGGCCGTCGGCGCGCTCGTCGCCCTGCGCCTCGGCCGCCGGCTGGTCGAGCCCCTCCGCCGGGCCGACGAGGCGACCAGGCGGGTGGCCGCCGGCGACCTCGCCGTCCGCCTGCCCGACCCGCCGCCCGGCGACGGCGACGAGCTGGCCCAGCTGACCCGGTCGGTGAACGCGATGGCCGCCGCCCTCCAGCGCTCCCAGGGCCTCGAGCGGGAGTTCCTGCTGTCGGTCAGCCACGACCTGCGCACCCCGCTGACCTCGATCAGGGGCTGGGCCGAGGCGGTGGCCGACGGCGCCGCGCCCGACCCGAAGGCGGCCGGCGGGGTGATCCTGACCGAGTCCCGGCGCCTGGAGCGGCTGGTGGCCGACCTGCTCGACCTGGCCCGGCTGGAGGCGCGGACGTTCTCCCTGCACGCCGTCCCGGTCGACGCGTCCGCCGTGGCCGCGGCGACGGCCGAGGGGCTGCGGCCCCGGCTGGCCGAGGCCGGGCTGGCGCTCACCGTCGACGCCCCAGCGCCGGTCCGGGTGGCGGCCGACCCCGACCGGCTCGGGCAGGTCGTCGCCAACCTGGTCGAGAACGCGCTGAAGCACGCGGCGTCGTCGGTGCGGGTGTCGGTCGGGCCCGAGGCCGGCGGCGGGGTGGTCGCCGTCGACGACGACGGCCCCGGCATCGCCGCCGAGGACCTCCCCCACGTGTTCGAGCGGCTCTACGTCGCCCGGTCGGCGCCCCGGGGCCGGGAGGTGGGCTCGGGCCTCGGCCTCGCCATCGTGCGCGAGCTGGTCGGGGCCATGGGCGGCGGGGTCAGGGCCGACCGGGGCCCGGCCGGCGGCGCGCGGCTGGCCGTGTGGCTCCCGGCCGCCGGGCCGTCAGCCGACGAGCGGTAGGGCCTCGACGGTGGCCGGCACCTCGCCGCCGTCCCAGGCGACGGTGGCCGCGACGGGCGGGGTCACGGCCCGGCCGACGTAGGCGAGGGCGACCGGCGCCCGCCGCTCGGCCGACTCGGCCACGCTGGTCAGCGCGCCGACCGCCTTGCCGTCGACGACGACCGACGCCCCGACCGGGGGCAGCACGTTGGTGCCGACCACGATCCCCCGCAGGTGGCGGGGCACGTTGCCGCCCCGGCTGTCGATCCTCGCGACCAGCTCCTGGCCCACGTAGCAGCCCTTGGTGAAGCTGACGGCCCGGGGGACGACGCCGGCCTCGGCCGGGATCGTCCGCTCGTCCAGCTCCGCGCCCATCCGGGGGACGCCGGCCTCGATGCGCAGGGCCTCCCAGGCGTCCCGCGAGGTGCACCGGCGCACGCCGGGCGGCACGGCCACGTCCGGCCCGAGCAGGTCGGCGCCCCACAGGCCGGGCCAGTCCACGCGGGCGACGACCTCGGCGCCGGCCGCGGCCAGGTCGACCTCCGACCCCGGCGCGCCGCGCACGGCCAGGCATCGCCAGCCGTCGAGCACCTCGAGGTCGCAGCGGGTGCGCAGCTTGAACCGCCCCAGCCGGGCGGCGACGGCCTCGCCGAAGCCGCCGTCCACGTCGAGCAGCCACTCGTCGGCCGACCGGCGGGTGACCCGGACGAGCGCGTCGACCTTGCCGGCCGGCTGGAGCACGAGCGACTCGGCCGACGTGCCGTCGCCCATCGCCGCCAGGTCCTGGCTGAGCTGGCCCTGGAGGAAGGCGAGCGCGTCGGGGCCGGACGCCCGCACGACGTCGCGGGGCACCTCGACGGCGCCCACCGCGTGGCGGAGGGCCCAGGCGTCGCCCAGCGCGTCGCTCACGCCAGCGCCCCTGCGCCCCGGCGGGCGGCGGTCATGCGCCCGGCCGCCGCCACCGCGGCCAGCACCGCCCTCGCCTTGGCCTCGCACTCCTCGTGCTCGGCCACCGGGTCGCTGTCGGCCACGATCCCGGCCCCGGCCTGCACCGAGGCGCCCCGGGGGCCGACGACGAGCGTCCTGATCGTGATGGCCGTGTCCAGCGAGCCCGACAGGTCGAGGTACCCGAGCACGCCGGCGTAGGGGCCGCGGCGGGCCGGCTCCAGGTCGTCGATGAGCTGCATGGCCCGCACCTTGGGCGCCCCGGTGACCGTGCCGGCCGGCAGGGTGGCCCGCAGCACGTCGACCGGCGTCCGCCCGGGCGCCAGCTCCCCCGACACCTGCGACGTCAGGTGCATCACGTGGCTGTAGCGCTCGAGGGTCATCATCTCGTCGACCCGCTGGGTGCCGAAGACGGCCACCCGGCCGACGTCGTTGCGGGCCAGGTCGACCAGCATCACGTGCTCGGCCACCTCCTTCGGGTGCTCGCGGAGCTCGGCGCCGAGCCGGCGGTCCTCCTCGTCGGTGGCGCCCCGGCGCCGGGTGCCGGCGATCGGCCGGCTGATGACCCGGCCGCCGGCCAGCCGGACGAGCGGCTCGGGCGACGAGCCGACCACGGTGACCTCGGGGTGGCGCAGGAAGTACATGTACGGGCTGGGGTTCAGCTGGCGGAGGACCCGGTAGACGTCGAACGGGTCGGCGTCGAGGTCGAGGTCGAAGCGCTGGCTCAGCACCACCTGGAACACGTCGCCGGCCAGGATGTGGTCCTTGGCCGCCTCGACGGCCGCGCCGTAGGCGTCGCGGCCCATCGACGAGCGGACCTCGGGCAGCGGCTCGTCGCCGGTCGGTGGGAGGAGCAGCGGCTCGTCCACCGGGCGGGCGCCGGCGGCGGCGAAGTCGTCGAGGCGGCGCAGGGCGGCGTCGTACAGGCCGTCGAGCTCGTCGGGGCCGGACCCCGGCGGCACGACCACGTTGTCGAGCAGGGTCACCCGCTGGCGCCAGTGGTCGAAGGCGGCGACCTGGCCGATCACGGTGAGCACGGCGTCGGGCAGGCCGAGGTCGTCGGGCGGCGGCGCCGGCAGCCGCTCCACCTCGCGGACCACGTCGTAGCCGAGGTAGCCGACGAGGCCGCAGGTGAGCGGGGGCAGGTCGGGCAGGGACGGCGCCCGCCAGGTGGCGAGGAGCGCCTCGACGGCGGCCAGCACCCCCCGGTCCCTCGGCACCTCCGGCGGGAGGGCGCCGGTCACCTCCAGGCGGCCGCCCCTGGCCACGATCGTGGTCGCCGGCGGCCGGCCGACGAAGGAGAACCGGCTGACCGGGTCGCCGTGCTCGACCGACTCCAGCAGGAACCCGGGCTCGTCGCCCGTGCAGCGCAGGAAGGCGGACACCGGCGTGACGAGGTCGGCCAGCAGCTCCCGCCAGACGGGGACGACGGTGTGGTCCCTGGCGAGGGCGTGGAAGTCGGCCCGGCCGAGCGGCGCCGGCACGGCGTCAGCCCCCGAAGTCGCGGTGGAAGCAGGTGCGCTCGCCGGTGTGGCAGGCGCCCCGGCCCTCCTGCTCCACGACGACGAGGATCGTGTCGCCGTCGCAGTCGACGGCGGCCCGGCGCACCCACTGCCGGTCGCCCGAGGTCTCGCCCTTGCACCAGTACTCGCCGCGGGACCGGGACCAGAACCACGTCCGCCCGGTGGAGAGGGTGCGGCGCAGCGCCTCCTCGTCCATCCAGGCCAGCATCAGCACCTCGCCCGTCCCCTGCTCCTGCACGACGGCCGGGACGAGCCCGTCGGCGTTCCACCGCACCAGCGCCAGCTGGTCGTCGGTGGCGGCGATCGGGGTGGCGGCGGGCATGGCGGCCATGCTACGGGCGGCCCGGGCGGGGACGGCCGCAGGTCGACGTCGCCGCCGACGCCGGCGACGGTGCCGGCCAGGGCGGCGGCCGCCGCCCGGGCGACACGCCGGGGGTGGCCGTCACGGAGCGGTGACGGTGCCGCTGTCGTCGCCGGCGACGAACACGAGGTCGTCGCCGTGCACGGCGACCAGGGCGGCGTCGGGCACGTCGGCCCGGTCCGTCGACCCGACCGGCCGCCACCGTTCGCCGTCCCGGACGAACGCGTCCCACCCCGGGTCGTCGCCGTGCGGCACCCACGCCACGAGCTGCCCGCCCGGCGTCATCAGCCGGGGCAGCCGGCCGGGGTCGGCCGCGCCCGGGAGCCCGTCGAGCGTGAAGGTCGTCCACGTCGCCCCCGCGTCGTCGACGGCCAGGGCGGGGAGCCCGGCCGCCGCCGCGGGGAGCGCCGGCGCGAACAGCACGGTCCCGTCCGCGCAGGCCAGCGGCGTCGTGAGCGGGACGGTCACCGTCGTGGGCGGCACCTCGACCGCCGCCCATGCGCCGTCGACGAGGCGCCAGGCCCGGGTGCCGCCGAGGCCGGGGAGCGCCTGTCCGGGAACGGTGCCGAGCGCGCCGGCCTCGTCGCCGAGGACGGCGAGGAACGTGTCGCCCGCCGGGCAGGCGACGTCGACCCGCTCGTCGGGCAGGCCGGGCGGCACGGTCACCTCGCCGCTCGCCGCGTCGAGCACCACGAGGGGGAAGGCGTCCCGCCGGAGCAGGGCTCGTTCGCCGGCCGCGGCGGCCAGGTACAGCCCGCCCTCGGGGCCGCCGTCGACCCCGTCGGCCACCGTCCGCCAGGTCCGCTCGGCCGGGTCGAGGGCGAGGACGACGTGCCGGCCCGACCCGCACACGAGCGTCCACGTGTGGTCGCCGATGGTCGCCGGGTCCCACCCCGGGCACGGGAGCCCGACGACCACGACCTCCCGGCCGGTCCACCAGGCGCCGAGGTTGGCGACGGGCCCGTCGATGGGCGCCGGCACGGCGGCGCCGCCGGAATGGGCGACGAGCCCGGTGGCGTCGCCGGTGTCGGCCGTCCCGTCGACGACCACGACGCCGTCGTCGGTGGCGACGACCGCCGTCGTGAACGACGAGCCGACGGCGATCCCGTCGAGGCCGCCCGTCCCTGCGACCGGTGCCTCCCGGCCGGCGTGGCCCACCTCGCCCGTCCCGCACCCGCACAGCGCGAGCGCGCCGACCGCCACCACCGCCACCAGCCGCCCTGCCCGCACCGACCGCCTCCCCGGGGACGCCCGACGGGCCCGAGGGTACCGCCGGCGATCTGCGACGTTCGGGCGGGTCGTTACCAGTCGCCCTTCACGAACCGCTCGCGCAGCACGAACTTCTGCACCTTGCCGCTGGCCGTCAGCGGGAACTCGTCGACGAACGCCCACACGCGAGGCGCCTTCTGGGGGGCCAGGCGGTCGCGCACGAAGGCCCGCAGCTCCTGCTCGGACACGGCCTCGTGGCCCGGCGCCCGGCGCACCACGGCCGCCACCTCCTCGCCCCAGCGCTCGTCGGGCACGCCGACCACGGCCACGTCGGCCACCGCCGGGTGGGTGAACAGCAGCTCCTCGATCTCCCGCGGGTACAGGTTCTCGCCGCCCCGGATGATCATGTCCTTCAGGCGGCCCTCGATCCGGCAGTAGCCCCGGTCGTCCATGGTCCCGAGGTCGCCGGTGTGGAGCCACCCGTCGCCGTCGATCGTCTCGGCCGTCGCCTCCGGCAGCTCGAAGTAGCCGAGCATCACGTTGTAGCCCCGGCAGCAGATCTCGCCGAGCACCCCGGTCGGCACCGTCTCGCCGGTGGCCGGGTCGACGACCTTCACGTCCTGCTGGGGCGACGGCTGCCCGATGGTCTCGGCCTTGTCCTCGGGCGTGTCGTCGAGCCGGGTCTGGGTGATGACCGGCGACGCCTCGGTCTGGCCGTAGACGATGCCGAAGCGCAGCCCGAGGGCGGCCTCGATGCGGCGCACGAGGTCGGCCGGGACGGTCGACCCGCCCGACAGCACCGACCGCAGCGACGACAGGTCCGTCGACCGCAGCTCGGGCCGCTCCATCATGGCGAGGAGCATGGTCGGCACGCCGCCGGCCACGTTCGCCCGCTCCGTCTCGGCGAGGTCGAGCATCAGGGCGGGGTCGAAGGCGTGGACGGCCACGTGGGTGGCCCGCCGCCACAGCGCGCCGAGCACGGCCAGCACGCACCCGCCGGTGTGGAACAGCGGCATCGGGTTGAGCCACACGTCGCCGTCGGCCACCTCGAAGCGCTCGGCCGTGAACCGGGCGTTGTTGGTGATCCCGCGGTGGTGGAGCAGGGCGCCCTTCGGGAACCCGGTCGTCCCCGACGTGTACTGGATCTGGACGGGGTCGCCGGGCCGCACGGCCGGCAGCGGGGCCGACGCCGGCGCCGAGGCGACGAACCCGTCCCAGGCCGGGAACGGCACCACGTCCCGCAGGGCGGGGAGGTCGGGCCTCACCTGCTCGAGGGTGGCGGCCATCGGGTTCCCCCGGAACTCGGGGGCGAGGAAGATCCCCGACGCCCTGGACTGGCGCAGGACGTGGACCAGCTCGGCCGCCCGGTAGGAGGGGTTCACGGTGACGAGGACGAGGCCGGCCAGCGCGGCCGCCAGCTCGAGCAGCACCCACTCGGGGACGTTGGGCGCCCACACGGCCACCCGCTCGCCCGGGTCGTACCGCTCGAGCAGCGCCCTGGCCGCCCGCTCGGCCTGGTCGAGCACCTCCGCGTAGGTCCACCGGCGCCGGCCGGCCGGGTCGGGCATGCCGGCGACGAGCGCGGTGCGGTCGGGCGCGGCCGCCGCCGCCTCCCTGAGCAGGTCGCCGACGGTGAGGTCGAGGACCGGCTCGCTGGTGTCGGCGGGCCAGGCGGACGACGTCAGCGGCACGCGGCGATGATCCCACGGCGGAATGGCGCCGCCCCTGCCGAGGGTTGGCCCTTCCATGGAGAAGCCGAGGATGGAGCGGTCGGCCAAGCGGGTGCGCGCCTACCTGGGCGGCGTGCCGGTGGTCGACACCACCAGGGCCTGGCTCGTGTGGGAGCGGCCGTGGGCGCCCGTGTACTGGTACCCCGCCGAGGACGTCGCCGCCGACGTGGTCGACAAGGCCCGCCGCCCCGACCCGGCCGACGAGCCCCTCGCCGGGCACGTGTCGTTCGCCTTCGAGGACGTCGACGCCTGGTTCGAGGAGGACGAGGAGATCTTCGCCCACGTCCGCGACCCGTACCACCGGGTGGACGTGCTGCCGTCGTCCCGCCACGTCGTCGTCGAGGTCGACGGGGTGGCCGTGGCCGACTCCACCCACGCCCACGCCCTGTTCGAGACCGGCCTGCCGACGCGCTGGTACCTGCCCAAGGTCGACGTCCGCATGGACCTGCTGGAGCCGTCGGCGACGAGGACCCGGTGCCCGTACAAGGGCGAGGCGTCGTACTGGTCGGTGCGGGTGGGCGACACGGTCCACGAGGACGTCGTGTGGGGCTACCCGGCGCCGCTGCCCGAGAGCCTGCGCATCGCCGGCAAGGTGGCGTTCTACGACGAAAAGGTCGACGTCACGATCGACGGCGTCCGCCAGGAGCGCCCCCGCTCGCCGTTCGCCTAGGCCGCCTGGTCGACGAGGCGGACCCTGACCGTTCCCGTCCGCTCGGGGGCGCCCTTGGCCCACGCCCGCCACACGGCGCTCCCGCCGGTCGCCCGGTGGTGCGCCGCCCACTCCAGCCGGGCGATGCACCACTCCTGGCCTGGGTTCAGCACGCGGCCGCAGGCCGTGTAGAGGAGCGGGCTGGTCGAGATGTCCAGCGCCGGGCCGGGCGGGCTCCCCACCTCGTTCGACACGGTCGCCGCGCCGAGCCCATCGAAGCGGACCTCGACGCCCTCCGCCGACCCGCGGCCGTCGTTGCGCACGTAGACGTGCACCGAGCAGGGCGGGTCGGCCCACACCTCGGGGCGTCCGCCGGCGTCCGGGTTCCGGTACTCGACGACGAGCCGGGGCCGCCGGGGCACCACGTGGTTGACGGCCACCAGCGAGGCGCCGGCCGCCACCACCGCGAAGGCGCCGGCGAAGTCGCTCACCTGGGTTGCGACGACGACGAGGACGGCGGTGAGGACGACGACCGCGGCGTCGACGCGGTCCACCGGTCCGCTACAGGTACAGGCCGGTGCTGCCCTGCTCGAGGCGCCCGGCGGCCACGGCGTGGATGTCCCGCTCCCGGAGGATCACGTACTCCCGGCCCCGCACCTCGACCTCGTAGCGGTCCTCGGGGTTGAACAGCACCTGGTCGCCCGGCTCCATGGTCCGCACGTTGGGCCCGACGGCGACGACCTCGGCC
Source organism: Acidimicrobiales bacterium (assembly GCA_036399815.1). Taxonomy (NCBI): domain Bacteria; kingdom Bacillati; phylum Actinomycetota; class Acidimicrobiia; order Acidimicrobiales; species Acidimicrobiales bacterium. The sequence goes on along the minus strand of DASWMK010000135.1, from coordinate 14,065 downwards.
CACGTCAGGCGCTTGCCGACCTGCGCCGTCGCCGGGATGAGGATGCCGCCGGTGGACCGGCGCTCGCCCTCCGACGTCGGCGTGCCGACGAGCACCCGGTCGTTGAGCATCTTGATCGGGACCTTCCCGTTGACGTCCGCGTCGGGTGCAGGCACGCCCCGAAGGTACCGCCTCAGCCCGGGGGGCGGACCACGACGCCCCTGGCCGCCAGGTGGGCCTTGGCCTCGGCCACCGTGTGCTCGCCGAAGTGGAAGATCGAGGCGGCCAGCACGGCGTCGGCGCCGCCCTCCAGCACGCCCTCGGCCAGGTGGTCGAGCGTGCCCACCCCGCCGCTCGCCACGACGGGCACGCCGACGGCCGACGTCACCGCCCTCGTGAGGGCCAGGTCGAACCCGTCCCTCGTGCCATCCCGGTCCATCGACGTGAGCAGGACCTCGCCCGCCCCCCGCCGCTCGCACTCGGCGGCCCAGGCGACGGCGTCGAGCCCGGTCCGCCGGCGCCCGCCGTGGGTGACGACCTCCCAGCGGCCGTCCGCCCCGGGCACCGCCCTGGCGTCGACGGCCACGACCACGCACTGGGCGCCGAACTCGACGGCCAGCTCCCCCACCAGGCCGGGCCGCTCGACGGCCGCCGTGTTGACCGACACCTTGTCGGCCCCGGCCCGCAGTAGCCGGCGGGCGTCGTCGACCTCCCGGATGCCGCCGCCCACCGTGAACGGGATGAACACCTGCTCGGCCGTGCGCCGGGCGACGTGCACGATCGTGCCCCTCGCCTCCGACGAGGCCGTGATGTCGAGGAACACCAGCTCGTCGGCGCCCTCGGCGTCGTAGCGGGCGGCCAGCTCGACGGGGTCGCCGGCGTCGCGCAGGCCGACGAAGCGCACGCCCTTCACCACCCGCCCGGCGTCGACGTCGAGGCACGGGACGACCCTGGCTGCCCTCACGCGCTCACCGCCGGTACCGGGCGACGGCCAGGGCCTCGTCCACCCCGAACACGCCCTCGTGCAGCGCCCGGCCGACGACGGCGCCGGCGAGGGTGCGGCCGTCGACGTGCAGGCCGGCCAGCGCCCGCAGGTCGTCGAGGGAGCCGACCCCGCCGGAGGCGACGACGTCGAGCGACGTGGCGGCGAGGCAGGCGGCCAGGCCGTCGAGGTCCGGGCCGGTCATCGTGCCGTCCCTGGCGATCTCGGTGACGACGACGGCGGCGACCCCGGCGTCCTCGAAGCGGGCCAGCACGGCGGGGACCGACTCGCCGCTGGCCGTCGTCCACCCGTGGACGGCCACGTCGCCGGCCCTGGCGTCGATGCCGACGGCCACCGGGTGGCGGGCGGCCAGCCGGCGGACGAGGGCCGGCTGCTCCAGCGCGGCCGTGCCGATCACGACCCGGTGCACCCCGGCGTCGAACAGCGCCTCGGCCGCCGCCTCGCTGCGCACGCCGCCGCCGGCCTGCACCCGCGTGTGCCGGTTGGCCCGGGCGACGGCCCTCGCGATGCCGGCCACCATCTCCCGGTTGGCGGGCTCGCCGGTGCGGGCGGCGTCGAGGTCGACGACGTGCACCCACGGCGCGCCGGCCTCGGCGAAGGCGATGGCGACGGCGACCGGGTCGGCGGCGTAGTCCACCTCCCGCCCGAAGTCGCCCTGCACGAGGCGGACGGTGCGCCCGCCGCGGACGTCGATCGCCGGGTAGAGCTCCACGTCAGGCTGCGGCCGCGGCCGCCCGGCGCACGAAGTTGGCGAGCACGGCCAGCCCGGCGGCGCCCGACTTCTCCGGGTGGAACTGGGTGGCCCACACCCGGTCGCGCTCGACGGCGGCGACGACCGGGCCGCCGTAGTCGCACGTCGCCACCACGCCGTCGCCGGCCTCGGGCGCGTACGAGTGGACGAAGTAGACCCACGGCCGCTCCCCCAGCCCGGCGAGCAGCCCGCTCGACCGGCCCGGCACCCGTTCGAGCACGTTCCACTGCATCTGCGGCCGCTTCACGCCCTCCGGCAGGCGCCGCACGGTGCCGGCCAGCACGCCCAGCCCGGCCACTCCGGGCGACTCCTCGGACGCCTCGTACAGCAGCTGCATGCCGATGCAGATGCCGAGGAACGGCGCCCCGGCGGCGGCGGCCCGGCGGGCGACGGCGTCGAGCCCGGTGTCCCGGAGCGCCTCGGCGCACCGGCCGAAGGCGCCGACCCCGGGCAGGACCACGGCGGCCGCCCGATCGACCAGCCGCTCGTCGGCGGTCAGCCGGGCGTCGGCCCCCACCCGCTCGAGCGCCTTCTGGGCCGAGCGGAGGTTGCCGATCCCGTAGTCGAGGACGGCGACGAGCGGGGCCGCCACCGCTACAGCGACCCCTTGGTCGACGGCACCCCGCCGCCCTCGACCCGCACGGCGTCGCGCAGGCAGCGGGCCACGCCCTTGAACGTGGCCTCGACCACGTGGTGGGTGTTGCGCCCGGCCCGCTTGGTCACGTGCAGGGTGACGGCCGCCGTCGTCGCGAACGACTGCCAGAAGTGCTCGGACAGCTGCGGGTCGAACGGCGGCGTGCCGAGGGGCAGGACCTCGCCGAGCTCGACGTCGAAGGACAGCCACGGCCGGCCCGACAGGTCGAGCGCCACCTCCACCAGGGCCTCGTCGAGCGGGAACAGCCCGCTGGCGAACCGGCGGACGCCGGCCTTGTCGCCGAGCGCCTCCCGGACGGCCTCGCCGATCGTGATGGCCGTGTCCTCGACGGTGTGGTGGGCGTCGACCTCGAGGTCGCCGTCGGCCTTCACGGTCAGGTCGAACCCGGCGTGCCGGCCCAGCTGGGCGAGCATGTGGTCGAAGAACGGCAGCCCGGTGGCCACCTCGACCCGGCCGCTGCCGTCGAGGTCGACGGCGACGTCCACGGCCGTCTCGCCGGTCACCCGGCGGCGCGTCGCGGTCCGGCCCATCAGGACAGCACCTCCTCCAGCGCGGCGAGGAAGGCGTCGCCCTCCTCCGGCGTCCCCATCGTCACCCGCAGGCAGCCGGACAGGCGGGGCCAGCCGGCGCAGTTGCGCACCAGCACGCCCCGGTCCACCAGCTCCTGCCACACCTCGGCGCCGTCCCTGGCGAGCGGCCGGAACAGCACGAAGTTGGCGCCGGACGGCCAGTGGCGCACGGGCAGGCGGTCCAGCCCGGCCACCACCCGGCGCCGCTCGGCGACCAGCGCGGCGACCCTGGCGTCCATGTCGTCGACGTGGCGGAGGGCGAGGCGGCCGGCCGCCTGCTTGAGCGCGTCCAGGTGGTAGGGCAGGACGACCCGCTCCAGCTCGGCGACCACGTCCGCCGACGCCACGCAGTAGCCGAGCCGCCCGGCGGCCATCGACCACGTCTTCGAGAACGTGCGGGTGACGACGAGGTCGTCCGACCCGGCGGCCTCGGCCACGAGCGACCGCGACGCGAACTCGCCGTAGGCCTCGTCCACCACGACGAGCCCGGCGCCGGCGGACCTGGCCGCGGCGACGACGGCGGGGTCGTCGACCGTGCCGGTCGGGTTGTTCGGCGAGCACAGGAACACGATCGAGGCCGACGCGGCGGCGACGGCGCCGGCCACGTCGGATGGATTCAGCACGAAATCCTCGCCCCGCTCGGCGGTGACCACCTCGGTGCCGGCCAGCCGGGCGATGTGGGCGTGCAGGGCGTAGGTCGGCTCGAAGGTCAGCGCCGTCCGCCCCGGCCCGCCGAACGTGAGGCACACGGTCTGGAGCACCTCGTTGGAGCCGTTCGCCGCGAACACGTGCTCCGGCCCGACGCCGTGGCGCTCGCCGATGGCCGACCGCAGCGCGCCAGCCGACCGGTCCGGGTAGCGGTGCCAGTCGACCCGCAGCACCTCGTCGGCCAGGGCCTCCCGCCAGGCGTCGGGCGGCGGGTAGGGCGACTCGTTGGTGTTCAGGCGGACGGGCACGTCGACCTGGGGCGAGTGGTAGCCGGGGACGAGGGCCAGGTCGGCCCTGGGCGGGACGGGCACGTCAGGCCCCGGTGCGCAGGCGGACCGAGTCGGCGTGGGCGGCGAGCCCCTCGGCGTCGGCCAGCGCGGCGACGTGCGGGGCGACGGCGGCCAGCGCGGCCCCGTCGAGGCTCACGACGTGCACGTGCTTCACGAAGTCGTCGACGGTGAGGGCCGACGCGAACCGGGCCGTGCCGTCGGTGGGGAGCACGTGGCTCGGGCCGGCGAGGTAGTCGCCCACCGAGGCCGGGGCGTGGGCACCGAGGAACACGGCGCCGGCGTGGCGGACGAGGGGGACGAGGTCCTCGGCGCCCTCGACCATGAGCTCGAGGTGCTCGGGGGCGATCAGGTTCGCCACCTCGACCGCCTGCTCCGGCCCGTCGACGAGCACGGCGTAGCCGCCGCCGTCCAGGGTCGACTCGATCTCGGCCCGGCGGGGGGACCGCTCGACCATGGCGGCCACCTCCGCGGTCACCGCGTCGGCCACCGCCTCGTCCCAGGTGACCAGCCAGGCCAGGCCGCCCGGGCCATGCTCGGCCTGGACGACCACGTCGACGGCGGCCCACGCCGCGGGGACGGAACGGTCGGCGACGACCACGACCTCGGACGGCCCGGCGAAGGCGGACGGCACGCCGACCAGGCCGGCCACCTCCCGCTTGGCCAGCGCCACGTAGACGTTGCCCGGGCCGACGAGCACGTCGACCGGCCGCACCGTCGCCGTCCCGTAGGCCAGGGCGCCGACGGCCTGGGCGCCGCCCATCCGGTACACCTCGTCCACCCCGGCGATCGCCGCCGCGGCGAGCGTCTCGACGGGCGGGTCGCCGTCGGCGCCGGGCGGCACGGCCAGCACGACCTCGGGCACGCCGGCGACGCGGGCCGGGATGGCCGTCATCAGCACCGTGGACGGGTAGCGGGCCCGGCCGCCCGGCACGTAGCAGCCGGCCCGGTCGACCGGCCGGCGCAGCGCCCGCACGACGACGCCGCCGCGCTCGTGGGGCGGCGGCTCGGGCGGCACCGTCGACCGGTGGAAGTCCTCGACGGCGGCGGCCGCGGCCTCGAGCGCAGCCCGCAGGCCGGCCGGCACGGCCTCCAGGGCGGCGGCCACCCGCTCGGGCGGCACCCGCAGGTCGTCGACGGCCACGCCGTCGAAGCGGGCCGTGCACTCGCGGACGGCCTCGTCGCCCCTGGCCCGCACGTCGGCGAGGATGGCCTGCACGGCGGCCACCGGCCCCGCCCCGGCCGGCGCCGGCCGGGGGAGGCGACCCCGCACGTCGCCGGCGCCACGCAGGTCGAGGCGGGTGAGCACGGCGCCACGCTACCGGCCGGCCTCCGGGCGGCCGTTGGTCGGGACGCCCGGCGCGCCTGGGTAGGACGGCCGCATGCCCGCCAACGACGCCGCCACGCTCCAGTCCGCCCTCACCGCACTCGAGGACCTGGCCGGGCGGGTGTCCGAGGTGGCCGACCGGCACCGCGACCGGCCCGAGGGTGAGGTGGCCGTCGGGCTCTACGAGGTCGAGCGTTCGCTACGGTCGGCGACCCGCCGGCTGGACCAGGTGGTGCGGCTCCTGGAGTAGCCACGGAGCGTGGTCGGACGGCGGCGAAATCCTGACCTCCGGGTCAGTTCCGGCGCCGGACGCGGCGACGGCGCCCCGAAGGGCGCCGTCGCGGGCGACACCAGGCGGCGGATCCCGGTGTCGCCGGGAACCAGGTGGCGGGAACCTGGTCGAGCGACATCATAACCACAACGCTCAGACGGTTGCTGCGTCCTGAGTGAAATTTTCTGGGGCCCGCCGCGGTTTTTTCCCTGCATCATCTGCGCGAGAACGCCGCGATGTGCCCAACGGCACGCGTGACGAGGGACAGAAGTCGTTCAAAACGCAGTCTTCGCAGCGCGGGCGACGGGCGACGCAGACTCGCCGACCGTGGAGGATCAGCCGCAGGCTGAGCTCGCCCCACTCCCTGGCCGGCACCAATGCGCCCAGTTCGTGCTCGATGCGAACCGGATCGTCCTGGTCGGACAGCCCGAGCCGGTGGGCCAGCCGGGTGACGTGGGTGTCGACGGGGAGGCCGGGCTGGCCGAGCGCCACGCTGCGTACGACGTTCCCCGTCTTGCGCCCGACGCCGGGCAGGGTCACGAGGTCCTCCAGCCGCTCGGGGACCTCGCCGTCGAAGCGCTCGACGAGGGCCGCGGCCATGCCGAGGAGGCTCCTCGCCTTGGCCCGGAAGAAGCCCGTCGGGTGGATCACCGCCTCGAGCTCGGCCGGCTCGGCGCCGGCCAGCGCGGCGGCCGTCGGCCAGCGCCGGAACAGCTCGGGGGTCACCGTGTTCACCCTGGCGTCGGTGGTCTGGGCCGACAGGATCGTCGCCACCAGGAGCTCGAACGGCGTCGTGAAGTCGAGCTCGCACACCGCGTCCGGGTAGGCCTCGGCCAGCCGGACGACGGTCTCGCGGGCCCGCCCCTTCGGAGTCCTCGGTCGCGCCATCCCGCTAGCCTGCCCCGCCGTGCGCCGCCTGGAGATCAAGCGGCAGATGGACGCCGCCGACGTGGCCGCCGTCGCTCGGCTGCTCGACCTCGCGGCCGAGGCCGACGGCCACTCCCCGCTCGGCGAGCACCAGTGGCTCGACCTCGCCCTCGGCGGCCGGGAGGGGTTCGCCGGGCTGGTCGCCTGGTCGCCTGGCCACGACCACCCCGTCGCCTACGCGCAGGTGACCCGGGGGCCGGACTCGTGGGCCGTCGAGCTCGTCGTCGACCCCCACCACCGCGACGGGACGGCCGAGATCGGCCCCGAGCTGCTCGCCGCGGCCATCGACGTCGTGCGGTCGGAGGGCGGCGGCCACGTCCACCACTGGGTGTTCAAGCCGGGCGACGACTACGACGCCGTCGCCGCCGCCGTCGGGCTGCGGCGCGGGCGGGACCTGTGGCAGATGCGCCGCCCGCTCCCCGCCGACCCCCCGCCCCCGCTCCCCCTGCGGCCCTTCGAGGTCGGCCGGGACGAGGAGGCGTGGCTGCGGGTCAACAACCGGGCCTTCGCCGGCCACCCCGAGCAGGGGTCGTGGACGATCGACGTGCTGACCGAGCGGGAGTCCCAGCCGTGGTTCGACCCCGAGGGCTTCCTGCTCCACGAGGGCGACGGCGGGCTCGACGGGTTCTGCTGGACCAAGGTCCACCACGACTGCGACCCGCCGCTCGGGGAGATCTACGTGATCGCCGTGGACCCGGCGGCCGGCGGGCGGGGCCTCGGCCGGGCGCTGGTGCTCGCCGGGCTCGACTTCCTCCACCGGCGGCGGGGGATCACCGAGGGGATGCTCTACGTCGACGCCGCCAACACGACCGCCGTGCGGCTGTACGAGTCGCTCGGCTTCCACGTCGACCACGTGGACCGCGCCTTCGTCGGCGACGTGGCCGCTACGTGACGCTTTCGATGCCGACCACCGAGCCGATGCCGTAGGTGATCGTCGAGGCCACCGCGGCGATGAGGACCTGGCGGGCGGCCGAGCGCAGCGGGCTGCGGCCGGTGAAGCGGGCCAGGGCGAAGCCCACGGCGGACGCGGCGGCGAGGGCGAGCACGATCGAGGCGATGGTGGCCGCCCCGCCGGCGGCGACGAACCAAGGCACCAGGGGCACGAGGGCGCCGATCGAGAAGGCGAGGAAGGACGACACGGCCGCGCCGACCGGGGAGCCGAGCGAGGCGGGGTCGATGCCGAGCTCCTCCCGGGCGTGGGTCTCGAGGGCCACGTCCGGGTCGCGCATCATCGCCGTCGCCAGGTCGTCGGCCACCTCCGCGGGGACGCCCCGCGAGCGGTAGATGGCGGCCAGCTCGTTGCGCTCCAGCACGGGGTTGCGGCGCAGCTCGATGCGCTCCATCTCCAGCTCGCGCTCGAGCAGCTCGGCCTGGGCCTTCATCGACACCCACTCGCCCGCCGCCATCGACACCGCGCCGGCGATCAGGCCGGCCAGACCGGCGAGGCGGACGACGCTCGCCGACGGGTCGGCGCCGGCCACGCCGAGGATCAGCGACACGTTCGAGACGAGGCCGTCGCTCACGCCGAAGACCGAGGCCCTGGCCAGCCCGCCGGTGAGGTCACGGTGGTGGTGCTCGGGCGGCAGGGCGGTCCGCTCGGCCATCTCCGGGAGCCTACCGGCCTACCCTGATCGGCATGCCGACCCGCTACGACGCCGACCGCGACGCGCTCGCCGCGCTGCTGGCCGGCGAGCCGCGGTACCGGGTCGACCAGGTGTGGGACGGCCTCCACCGCCAGGGCCGCCCGATCGAGGAGCTGACCGCCCTGCCGGCCGCCCTGCGGGCCCGGCTGGCGGCCGAGCTGCCGCCCGCGCTCGTGCCCGTGGCCGAGCACGAGGGCGACGGCGGGGCGACGGTGAAGTGGCTCTTCGAGCTGGACGGCGGGGCCAGGGTCGAGACCGTGCTGATGCACTACCGCGAGCGGTCCACGGTGTGCGTGTCGACCCAGGCCGGCTGCGCCATGGCGTGCGGGTTCTGCGCCACCGGCCAGGCCGGGTTCGAGCGCAACCTGTCGACCGGGGAGATCGTCGAGCAGGTGATCGTGGCCCGCCGGCGGGCTGCGGAGGACGGGCGGCGGCTCGGCAACGTCGTGTTCATGGGCATGGGCGAGCCCCTCGCCAACTACGACCGCGTCTGGGCCGCGGTCGAGCGCATCCACGGCGACCTCGGGCTGTCGGCCCGGCACCTCACGATCTCGACCGTCGGCATCGTGCCCGGCATCCGCCGGCTGGCCGCCGAGGCGCTGCCCGTCAACCTCGCCGTCTCCCTGCACGCGGCCGACGACGAGCTGCGGGACCGGCTGGTGCCGATCAACCGCCGTTACCCGCTCGACGCGCTGATGGCGGCGTGCGCCGAGCACCAGGCGGCGACCGGGCGGCGGCTGTCGTTCGAGTGGGCGCTGATCGACGGGACCAACGACCGCCGCAGCGACGCCGAGGCGCTCGCCGCCCTCGCCCGCCCGCTGCGGGCCCACGTGAACCTCATCCCGCTGAACCCGACCCCAGGGTGGCCGACGACGGGCAGCCCGCCGGCGCGCGTCGCCCTGTTCCGCGACCGCCTGGCCGCGCTCGGGGTGAACGCGACCGTGCGCCGGAACCGGGGCACGGAGATCGCCGCCGCCTGCGGCCAGCTGCGGGCCGAGCACCCGGTGCAACCGGTGGCGCTCACCGCCCGCCGCGACCGCTCCCCCGCCCCCGCCCCCGGCTGACCGGCAGCGCCGGCCGCCCGAGAGCCGGCGCGCCGGGGCTCAGCGCCCGCCGGGGCCGGTCCGGCGGACGAGCACCGTGACGGTGCGGCCGGCCCGCACGGCGTCGACCAGCACCTCGCCCTCGACGACGCGGGCGCCCGGCCACACGACCGACCGGACGACGGTGCCCTGCACGGACGCGCCCTCGCCGACCACCGGCCGGCCGCCCGACCAGTCGAGGTTGGCGGCCAGGTAGTCGGCCGGCGTCCCGCAGTCCACGAACGTGGCCGTCGTGTCGGCGAAGTCGAGCCGCCCGTCGGCGGCGGCGGCGCCCCACCGCGCCTCGTACAGGCCGAGCGGCTCGGCCGGCAGGTCCCGCACCGCCGTCCACGGCAGCAGGCAGGCGCCGGCGTAGCGGCGCCGGCCGAAGTCGCCCCTCGCCGGGTCGTCCACGCACAGCAGCCGCATGCGCTCGCCGTCCCACCCGCCGAGGAGCGGGCCGAGCCCGCCGGGCAGCCAGGCGTCGGCGTTGGTGACGAGCACCGGCCGGCCGGCGATCCAGTCCCGGAGGGCGCCCAGCGCGCCCGCCGTCCCGAGCGCCACCGGCGCCTCGAGGGAGAGGTGGGCCCGGCCGTCGAGGTGGGCGACCATGGCGTCCCGCCCGGCGTGGACGTTGACGGCGACCGACGGGGTGGCCGCGGCGACCCGCTCGAGCGCGTGGTCGACGAGCGGCGCGGGGCCGACCGGGCACAGCGCCTTCGGCCGGAGCAGGGTCAACGGCCGCAGGCGGGTTCCCGCTCCGGCGGCGAGCACCACGCCTGCCAGACTGTCAGCCATGCAGACCCGGCGATGGCTCAACCCGTCGCAGCCCCAGACCCTGCAGATCGCGGTGTTCCTGCTGTACCTGAACGCCGTGTTCGCGGTGCTGCTCGGCGCCGTCGCCAGCCTGGTCGGCGTGGTGATCGTCGCCTGCGAGGCGGCGTCCGGCTACGGGATCGCCAACGAGCGCCGGTGGGGCTACCTGCTCGGCATCGGCGTGTCGCTCCTGCCGTTCCTCATCCCGCTCCTCGTCGGGGCCGGCATCGGCGACGTCCTCAACTACCTGTTCACGGTGCCGGGCCTGTTCGCCGTCGCCCTCGTCGCCCTGCTCCTGCACCCGCAGAGCCGCGACTACCAGCGCATCTGGTTCTCCTGACGGCCGGCGGGCCAGAATCGCCCGATGGCCACCACCGTCTCGGGCATCGGCGAGCTGAAGGCGAAGGTCGGGGAGCACCTCGGCTGGAGCGACTGGATGGAGATCGACCAGGACCGGGTGAACCGCTTCGCCGACGCCACCGGCGACCACCAGTGGATCCACGTCGACCCGGAGCGGGCCAGCCGCGAGAGCCCGTTCGGCGGGCCGGTGGCCCACGGCTACCTGACCCTGTCGCTGGCGCCCGTGCTGCTGCCCCAGGTGCTGCGGGTCGACGGCGTCGCCATGGGCGTGAACTACGGCTGCGAGAAGGTGCGCTTCCCTGCGCCGGTGCCGGTCGGGTCCCGCCTGCGGGTCGGCGCCACCCTGGCCGACGTGACCGACGTCGCCGGCGGCGCCCAGGTCACCCTCGACCTCGTGTTCGAGGTGGAGGGCGCGTCGAAGCCGTCCTGCGTGGCCGCCGTCGTCTACCGCTACTACACCTGACCCGCGGCTCACCGGAACTCGGGCATCACCCGCTCGGCGAACAGCCGCAGGCTGGTGTCGTGCGGGTAGTCCGCGCACCAGGGGACGAACCCGCCGCACCCGAGGTCGAGGTAGGCCTGGACCTTCTCGGCGACCTGCTCGGGGGTGCCGACGAGGTTGCCGTCCCGCCACGACGCGAACGGCTCGCCCTGGTTGGACAGCGAGCCGATCGCCTCGACCTCCGCCTCCGTCTCCCGCACCAGCAGCTCGGGCGCCCACGTCTTCACGATCTCGTCCTCGTCGCGCCCCACCTCGCGGCAGTGGCCCTTCAGGACCTCCCGCTTGCGGGCCCACTCCTGCGGCTTGCCGCCCCAGTTGGAGCGGTCGGCGTAGCGGGCGACGACGCGGAGGGTGAGCTGCTCGCCGGCCCCGCCGATCCACACCGGGGGGTGGGGCTGCTGCACCGGCTTCGGGTCGCACTGCGCGCCCCGCAGGTGCAGGAAGCGGCCGTCGTAGTCGACGTCGGGCTCGGACCACATGGCCAGCACGACCTCGACGGTCTCCCGGAGGAAGCGGATGCGGTCGGCGGGCCGGTGGAACTCGTAGCCGTAGCCGTCGAACTCGTGCTCGTACCAGCCGGCCCCGATGCCCCAGTCCAGCCGGCCGCCGCTCATCACGTCGACGTTCGAGGTGATCTTGGCCAGCAGGCCGGGGTTGCGGTACGGGGCGCAGCCGACCATCTGGCCGAGGCGGATGCGGCTGGTGCGCTGGCTCAGCGCGGCGATCGCCGTCCAGCACTCGAACACGGTCTCGTGCGAGGGACGGGGGACGTTGTGGAAGTGGTCGTAGACCCAGACCGAGTCGTAGCCGAGCTCCTCGGCCAGCACGGCGACCTCGACCGTCCTCGCCCACTGCGCCTGCGGGTCGCCGACCCCGGCCAGCTCGGTCTTCCACCCCTGGGGGGCGAACGCCCCGAAGATCACGTCGCTCGTCGTCACCCGGCGGACCGTAGGCGAGGTGGCCCACCCGCCCCGCACCCGGCCGCTACAGCGGCAGGTCGCCGGTCGCCCGCCTGGTGGTGCCCGTGTCGCGGTAGGCGGCGATCGTGCGCTGGGCGATGCGCATCTTGTGGATCTCGTCGGCGCCGTCGGCGAAGCGGCTCCAGCGGGCCTGGGTCAGCATGCCGGCCAGGGGCGTGTCGGTCGAGTAGCCGAGCGCGCCGTGCACCTGGATGGCCCGGTCGATCACCCGCCAGAGCGTGTTGGCGACGTGGTGCTTGGCCATCGACACCTCCGCCGTGAAGTCGAGGCCCTGCTCGATGCGGTAGGCGGCATGGAGGACCATCAGCTTCGCGGCGTACAGCTCCATGGCCGACTCGGCGATCAGCCACTGGATGCCCTGCTTCTCGGCCAGCACCGACCCGTGCGAGAAGCGGTCGAGGGACCGGGCGACCATCAGGTCGAGCGCCGTCTCGGCCTGGCCGATCCAGCGCATGCAATGGGCCAGGCGGGCCGGGCCGAGCCGGGCCTGGCCGAGCAGGTGGCCCTGGCCCCGGCCGCCGAGCAGGTTGGCCGCCGGCACCCGCAGGTCGGTGATGCGGATCTCGCAGTGGTTGTGGCTGCCCGACATCGTCACGATGTCCCGCACGACCTCCCACCCGTCCGAGGGGATGTCGACGATGAACGCCGTGTTGGCCGCCTGGGGCACGTCGGGCTCGTCCTCGGTGCGGGCGATCAGGATGGCGAACGCCGCCCCCCTGGCCCCGGAGATGAACCACTTGTGGCCGTTGACGACCCACTCGTCGCCGTCCTGCACCGCGGTCGTGCGGATGAGCGTCGGGTCCGAGCCGGCCACCTCCGGCTCGGTCATGGCGAAGCACGACCGCACCGTCCCCTCGCACAGTGGCCGCAGGTAGCGCTCCTTCTGGTCGTCGGTGGCCCAGTGCAGCAGGGTGTGCTGGTTCCCCTCGTCGGGCGCCTGGCAGTTCAGCACGAAGGGGCCGATGCGGGTCCTGGCCGCCTCCGAGGACACCGCCGCCATCGCCGTCGGCCCGAGGCCCATCCCGCCCCACTCGGGCGGCATGTGGGGCAGCCACAGCCCCGCCTCCTTCGCCCGACCCCGCAGCTCGACGATGGCCCTGATCCAGTCGCCCCTGCTCCAACCGTCGGCGTCGGCCTTCTCCTCGACCGGCCGCACCTCGCCGGTCATGAAGTCGCGGACCCGCCGCCGGACCTCCTCGACCTCGGGCGGGAAGGAGAAGTCGATGGCCATGGGCGGAGTCTGCCACCGGGGGGTCGCGTGGCTAGGGTCCGGCCCGTGCCGTCCCGCTACGTGGTGACCAACGGCATCCGGCTGTTCTGCGTCGAGGAGGGCGACGGCCCGCTCGTCCTCCTGTTCCACGGCTGGCCCGAGTTCTGGTGGTCGTGGCGCCACCAGTTGCCGGCGCTGGCCGCCGCCGGCTACCGGGCCGTCGCCGTCGACCTGCCCGGCTACGGGCGGTCCGACAAGCCGGACACGACCTACGACGAGCCGTGGGTCAACGCCTGCTTGGCCGGGCTGGTGCCGGCCCTCGGCGCCGAGCGGGCCGTCGTCGTCGGGCACGACTGGGGCGGGCTGCTCGTGTGGCCCCTGGCCCGCCGCCGGCCCGACCTGGTGGCCGGCGTCGTCGGGCTCAACACCCCCGACCTGCCCCGCCCGCCGATCCCGCCCGTGCAGCTGCTGCGCCGGGCCTTCGAGCGGCCCTACTACATCGTCCAGTTCCAGGACCGGGGGCCGGCCGAGCTGTTCCTCGGCCTCGACGTCGACGCGTGGCTGCGATGGGTGTTCCTCGGCCCGGCCACCCACCGCCGCGAGGTGTTCGACGACGGCGTGATCGCCCGCTACGTCGAGCAGTTCTCCCCGGCCGGCGCCGTCACCCCGCCCCTCGAGTACTACCGGAACATGGACCGCAACTGGGAGGCGGCCGCCGGACTGCCCGAGCAGGTGACGGCGCCGGCGCTCATGGTCTCGGCCCGCCACGACCCCGTCCTCCGCCCGGAGATGGCCGAGGGCATGGAGGCGAGGGTGCCGCAGCTGACCAAGGTGGTGGTCGACGGCTCCGGGCACTGGACCCAGCAGGAGGCGCCCGAGGAGGTGAACCGGCACCTCGTCGCCTTCCTCGACGGGCTGCCCCGCTGGTGAGCCGGCCGCTGCCGAGCGGCGACGAGAAGGTGCGGGCCGTCCGCTCGATGTTCGACGCCATCGCC
>DASWMK010000134.1 GCA_036399815.1 Acidimicrobiales bacterium | reverse complement strand
GTCGGGAGGTGCGCCGGGGGAGGGGGGAGGGGAGGTCGGTGGGCGGCGGCGGGCGTGGGGGTGGGCCCGCCGCCGCCCGGGCCCGGCGTCGTGGGCGCCGCCGGGGGACGGGTGAGGGGTGGTCGATCGGCGCCGGCGCGGTGAGCCCCGGTGACGGCCGGGCGGCCGCCGATGCTGGCGAGGTCGGCGCCGGGCGCCAGGCCGCGGGCCGCGACCGGGGTGGTGGGCCCGCCGGCGCGGCCGTCGACGAGGAGGCCGCCGGCCGCGGCGGCGTCCAGCCCGGCGGCCTCGGCGAGGGCGGCGGCCAGGTCGGCGACGGTGGCCTCGGGCTGCGCGTGGACGTCGAGGACGTGCTCGGCGCCGCCCCGCCGGTAGCGGACCAGCATCGCTCAGCCCTCCGCTCGCAGCCGGGCCGCGGCCATCGTCAGCTCGCAGCCGAGGTTCTGGAGGTCGGCCTCGATCGTCGCCAGCACCCGGACGGACCGGTCGAGCCCGTCCTCGAAGGCCGACGCCGCCTCGCCGCGCCACACGTCCGGCCCGCTCGCGGCGGCGACCGGGGCGAGGACGGCGGCCAGGCCGGACGCCAGCCCCGGCAGCCGGGCGGCGACGGCGTCGAACACGTCGGGGTCCAGGTCCACGCCGGTCACCGCCCGCAGCGACGACGAGGCGAGGCGATGGCGAGGGCGACGGCGGCGTGCATCGGGTCAGCCGAGCTGGTTGGCGACGCGGTCGAACTCGTCCCGCTTCACCTGGACGAACTGGGCCTGGGCGTCGAGGGCCTCGGCCAGGCGGGTGAGCGCGGCGGAGAACTCGCCGTTCCACTGGTCCCGGAACGCCCGCGCCACCTGGCCGGTCCAGGCCACGTCGACCAGCGCGTTCACCGCGCCGGTGATCTCGGACTGGAGGCCGGTCACCTGGTCGGCCCAGGCGAGGAAGCGGCGGGAGAGGTCGTCGAGCTGGGCCAGGTCGGCGCCGGCGAGGGTCATGGTGGTCCTCCACGGGAACGGGAACGGGAACGAGCGACGGTCCTTCGAGGACCGCACCGTACACCGGTGCGACATGAAAAGCAATGAGAAGCACTGGAACGCCGCCAGCGGACCGGCGGTCCGCTACCGTCGCCCGGGTGGAGACGACCGTGCGGGTGGGGGTGCTCGGGTGCGGGAACGTGGGCGCCGCGCTCGTCGGGCTGGTCGGCGAGCAGGGGGACGCCGTCGCCGCCCGCACGGGGCTGCGCCTCGAGGTGGCCGCCGTCGCCGTGCGCAACCTGTCGAAGGACCGCCCGGTCGCCCTTCCGCCCGGGGTCGTCACCCGGGACGCCTCGAAGGTCGTCGCCGACCCCGAGGTCGACGTCGTCGTCGAGCTGATCGGCGGCATCGAGCCGGCCAGGACGCTCGTGCTGACCGCCCTCGAGGCCGGCAAGCCCGTGATCACCGCCAACAAGGAGCTCCTCGCCAACGTGGGCGCCGAGCTGTTCGCGGCGGCCGAGCGGTCGGGGGTGGACCTGCTCTTCGAGGCGGCCGTCGCCGGCGGCATCCCGCTCATCCGGGCCCTGCGGGAGTCGCTCGCCGGCGAGCGCATCACCCGGGTGATGGGCATCGTCAACGGGACGACCAACTACATCCTCACGAGGATGAGCGAGGCCGGCGCCACCTACCACGAGGCGCTGGCCGAGGCCCAGAGCCTGGGGTACGCCGAGCGGGACCCGACGGCCGACGTCGAGGGCCACGACGCCGGGGCCAAGGCGGCCATCCTCGCCACGATCGCCTTCGGGGCGACGGTGGTGGCCGGCGACGTGTACCACGAGGGCATCGCCGGCATCACCCCCGTCGACATCGACTTCGCCGCCCGCCTCGGCTACGTCGTGAAGCTGCTGGCCGTCTGCGAGGCCGTCGAGGGGCAGGTCGCCGTCCGCGTCCACCCGGCCATGGTCCCGACCGCGCACCCGCTGGCCTCGGTGCGCGAGAGCTACAACGCCGTGTTCGTCGAGGGCGACGCCGTCGGCAGCCTCATGCTGCTCGGGCGGGGCGCGGGCGGGCGGCCGACGGCCAGCGCGGTGCTCGGCGACCTGGTCGACGCCGCCGCCAACCTGCGCAGCGGGGCCCACGCCAGCCTGGGGGCGCTCCGCCCGGCGGAGCTGCGGCCGGTGGACGAGCTGGCCGGCGAGTACTACGTGAACCTCCAGGTGCTCGACCGGCCGGGCGTGCTCCGCAAGGTGGCCGAGGTGTTCGAGCGCCACGGCGTGTCGATCCGGTCCATGGAGCAGGAGGGCCTGGGCGACGAGGCCAGGCTCATCCTCATCACCCACACGGCCGTCGAGCGCGACCTCCAGGCCGTGCTGTCCGACCTGCGCCACCTCGACGTCGTCGACCGGGTCGGGACGATGCTGCGGGTCGTCGGCGGGTGACCTCCTACGTCAGCACGAGGGGCCGGGCCGGGCCGGTGCCCTTCGCGGACGCGCTGCTCGCCGGCACGGCCGATGACGGCGGCCTCTGGGTGCCCGACGCCTGGCCGTCGCTGCCGGCGGAAACGGGCGACGGGTGGGTCGGGCTCGCCACTGCGGTGCTGGAGCGCTTCGCCGGGCCGGGGGTCGGCGACGCGGTGGCCGAGGCCGCCGCCACCTTCGACCACCCCGACGTCCTCCCGCTCGTCGACCTCGGCGACGTGCACCTCCTCGAGCTGTTCCACGGGCCGACCCTGGCCTTCAAGGACGTCGCCCTCCAGGTCGTCGGCCGCCTGGTCGACGCCGAGCTGACGAGGCGGGGCGAGCGGGCCACGGTCGTCGTGGCCACGTCGGGCGACACCGGCTCGGCAGCCATCGAGGCGTGCCGGGGGCGGCCGTCGGTCGACGTCGCCGTCCTCCACCCGGCCGGGCTCGTCTCCGAGGTGCAGCGCCGGCAGATGACGACGGTGGACGAGCCCAACGTGCTCAACCTGGCCGTCGACGGCAACTTCGACGACTGCCAGGCGCTGGTGAAGCGGCTGTTCGCCGAGGAGCGGGACCGCGGCGGGCTCCGGCTGATGGCGATGAACTCGATCAACTGGGCCCGCCTGGCCGTGCAGGTGGCGCCGTTCGTGCTGGCGGCGCGGCGCCTCGGCGGCGGGCCCGTGTCCTTCGCCGTCCCGAGCGGGAACTTCGGCAACGCCTACGCCGCCTGGGTGGCCCGGCGGATGGGGCTCGCCGTCGACACCGTGGTGGTCGGCAGCAACCGCAACGACGCCCTCGCCCGGTGGCTGCGGACCGGCGTGCTGGGCGGCGGGCCCGTCCACGCCACCCTCAGCCCGAGCATGGACGTGCAGGTGGCGAGCAACGCCGAGCGCCTGCTCTTCGAGCTCGCCGACCGCGACGGCGCCACCGTCGCCGGGTGGATGGCCGACCTGGCCGCCGGCCGGCCGGTCGACGTCGGCCCCGGGCGGGCGGGCGAGCTGGCCGGGCGGTTCCCGGCGGCGAGCGTCGACGACGAGGCGACCCTGGCGACGATGGGCGACGTCCACCGGCGGACCGGCGTGCTGATCGACCCCCACACCGCGGTCGGCGTGGCCGCGGCGCGCGCCCGGCGGGCCGACACGGGCGACACGCCCGTCGTGTGCCTGGCGACGGCCCACCCGGCCAAGTTCCCCGACGCCGTGGCCGAGGCCACCGGCGTCCGCCCCGCCCTGCCCGACCGCCTGGCCGACCTGCTCGACCGGCCGGAGCGGGTCACCGCCGTGCCGGCCGACCTCGGCGCCGTCCGGGCCGCCATCGTGGAGCGGTTCGCCGTCAGGGCTTGACGGTCGTCGTCATGCCGTCGTAATGTGATCGCAACACGCCGGACGACCTCCGGGGCTGTGTTGCCTCCCCCGAATCAGCGACGGCCCCCCGCCCCACGCACCACGGCGGGGGGTCGCTCGCGTCAGGAGAACCGGGTCACGTAGCCCCGGTCGCGGAACACGGCCAGCATCCTGGCGAGGAAGGCCAGCCCGGCGAGGGCGGCGACCAGGGCGCCGGCGGCCCCGGCCGCGATCGTCCCCCAGGGCACGGCCTCGCCGTCGAGGACGGTCCGCACGGCGCCGAACGCGGCCGTCGTCGGCAGCACCTTGGCGATCGGCTGCACCGGCCCGGGCAGCGCGTCGACCGGGTAGAAGACGCCGGACAGCGGCATGATCACGAACGTGATCCCCCAGGCGAGGATCTCCGCGCCCTGGCCGAAGCGCAGGATGAGCCCGACGACGAACAGGGAGATCACCCACCCGCAGGCGAGCAGGATGGCGGCGATGGGCACGAGCGCCCAGCCGACGTCGAGCACGTCGAACGCGTAGAAGCCGACGCAGCAGGCGACCACGACGGCCATGCCCATGGCCAGCTTGGCCAGGCCGAACAGCGCCACGCCGGCCGCGTACTCGGCCTCGGTGAGCGGCGTGGTCATGAGGTTCAACAGGTTCCTCGACCACGTCTCCTCCATGAACCCGGTCGAGACGGCGATCTGGCTCTGGTAGAGGACGTGGAACAGCAGGATGCCGGCGAGCAGGTACGGCACCCCGGCCCGGGTGGCGGTCGTCTGCTCGGCCACGAACACGCCGAGGGAGCCCCAGAGGAGGACGTCGACCAGCGGCCAGAAGGCGACGTCGAACCACCGGTGCGGGCTGCGCCACATCACCCAGGCGTGCCGGCGGACGACGGCGCCGACCCGCCGCCGTCGCCGCCTCACGACGCCTCCTCGGCCGGGCGCAGGGTCCCGGCCAGGTGGAGGAACACGTCCTCGAGCCCGCCCCGGCCGAACCCGGCGGCGACCTGCCCGGGCGGGCCGTCGGCCACGACGCGGCCGCCGGCGAGGAACACGACCCGCTCGCACAGCCGCTCGACCTCGACCATGTCGTGGCTCGTCACGAGGAGGGCGGTGCCCTCGCTCGCGCACGTGTCGAGCAGCCCGGCGCGGACGCGGTAGGCGACGTCGGGGTCGAGCGAGGCGGTGGGCTCGTCCAGCACGAGCAGCCGGGGGCGGTGGAGGGCGGCCTTCACGATGCCGACGAGGGTCCGCTGGCCCGACGACAGCTCCGAGCACAGCCGGCCGGCGAGGTGGGCGACCTCGAAGCGCTCGAGCCCGGCCGCCACGGCCGCCGCCGGGTCGTCGACGCCGTAGAGGCGGGCGAACACGTCGAGGACCTCGCGGACCCGCAGCCGGTCGGGGAGGGGCAGGTAGCCGGCGGCGAAGCCGACCCCCTCCATCGCCGCCGACCGGGCCGCGCCGATGCCGCCGTGGCGCCACCAGCGCCGCCGCCGGCCGTCGGCCACCCGGTGGCCGAGGAGGTCGACGGTGCCCTCGTCGGGCGTGACCGCGCCGAGGACCATGAGGAGGGTGGTGGTCTTGCCGGCGCCGTTCGGGCCGAGCAGGGCGACCCGCTCGCCGGGCGCGATCGTGAGGTCCACGCCGTCCACGGCCCGGACGCGCCGGAAGGTCTTGCCGAGGCCGGCGGCCCGGAGCACGGGGTCCACGAGCGGGCGAGTCTCGCGCCCGGCCGCCCGCCGCCCCGCGTCATTTCGGCGGATGTTGCTCACGGGGCCGACCGTCGTTACCATTGTCCCGGCGTCGCCACCGGAGGTGCTCCGGGTTGCGACGGGGCGATCCGCTCCCGAGACGGTCCTCCGCTCTCGAGCGCGGCATCCGGGGGCCTGGCTCGAAGGGTTCGTGCTGAATTCTCCCGACCACCCCCCAGTCGCCGGTCCCCACGGGTCGGATCCTCTCCCGCAGCCAGCGCACCGCCGGCCGTCCGGCCGGTCGGCAGCCGACGCGCTCCCGCGGGACCACCGATCCGAACCGTCTCCCCATTCCGCCGACCCAGCGAGGTGCCTGTGACCGTGGAGTCGTCCGCCCTGGAACGCTCGACCCTCGAGCGAAAGGAGCGAGACGAGCTCGCGACCATCGCCGAGGCGATGGGCGTCAAGCCCGGTTCCCGCGCCCGCAAGGCCGACATCGTCGATCTGATCCTGAAGGCCGCCGGCGTGCTGCCGGCCGACGACGGCGGGGCCGAGGCCGCCGAGCCGGCGCCCAAGCCGCGCCGCACCCGGCGCACGACCAAGGCGGCGGCCACGGAGGCCCCGGCCGAGCCGGCGGCCCCGCCCGCCGAGGAGACGGCGGCCACGACGGCCACCGGCACCGGCACCGGCACCGGCACCGGCACCGGCACGGCCACTGCCACCGGCACCGGCCTGGACACGGCGGCCACCGACACGGCCACCGGCACCGGCACCGGCACCGGCTCGGACACGGCGGCCACCGACACGGCCACCGCCGTCGGCACGGGCACCGCCCGGGGTACGGCGGCCGCGACGGCCACCGCCACCGCCTCGGCGGCCGAGGCGCCCGCCCCCGCGGCCGAGCCGGAGGCGCCCACCCTGCCCCTCCCCGACACGACGGCCGCCGGCGACGGCGACGGGGCGGCGG
>DASWMK010000133.1 GCA_036399815.1 Acidimicrobiales bacterium | reverse complement strand
GGCGAGCGCACGGACCAGCCCGGCCACGAGGCCGCCGAGCAGAGCCGGCGAGGGCAGCGCGAGCCGGTCGAGCACCACGGTGGCGGCGACGCCCGCGGCCACGACGACGCGGCCCGCCACCGAGACGGCGGGCCGCGCCATCGAGCGGAGGGTCACCGGTTGGTGCCCGCCCGCTGGGTGGCGGTGAAGGTGTAGGAGATCGTCGACGACTTGCCCTGGAAGGTGTTGTCGGCGGTCGTCGGCAGGGAGAGCGTCACCCGGAGGTGGTCGGTGGCGCCCGGCGCGGTGGCCGTGAGGTTGCTCATCGCCAGGTTCGAGCCGACCACCGGGCGGGAGGCGACGACCGAGGAGGTCGTGCCCGAGCAGGTGTAGGTGTAGGCGGGCGCCGTGCCGGCCTCGGTCCAGGCCACCGAGCAGCGGTCGACGACCATCTGGAGGCCGTTGGTGGCGTCCGTGTCGAGCAGGGAGCTGGTCGTGGCGACCGTCGTGAGGGCCACGCCCGAGAGGCTCAGGCTGCCCGTGTTGCTGAGGTCGACGGCCCGCTGGATCGTGTCGCCGGGGGCGACGTCGGTGGCGTTGACGGTGAGGCGGTTGGCCGACGTGCCCGTCGTGCCGAGCGCGATCACCACGGTGCCGCTCGAGACCGACTGGTTGGCCGTCGCGGACGACGTGAACGTCGCCCACGTGCCGGCACCGGCCAGCGCGGCCGCCACGCCGACCGTGGCCAGCGACAGGAGGACCTTCTGGGCGCGTGACAGCCGCGCGAGTCGTTCGTGCATGTCATCCCCTCTACGTGCGGCGCCGCCGCGGCACCGTTCGTTCCGCAATCGGTCGCTCGATGTTCCGGTTGAGGGTCGCGCCGCTCTTTCTTCCGGGTCCGCCATCCACGCCGCCCCCGCCGGGCCGGCCGAGGGCTACGGTGCCCGCCGGGAGGTGGCCCATGTGCGACTGCGGCGAGTGGACGGCGACCCGGGCCGGCGACGGCCTGCGGGTCACGGGCCGGTGCACCTGCCCGAGGGCCGGCTACGCCATCGCCCTGGAGCCGGTCGGCGGCGGCGACGGCGTGCTCGTCCTGCAGGTGGTGATCGACGCGCCGGAGTTCGCGGCGACGGTCATGAGCACGGTCGACGCCGTGTGGGAGGGCCCGGCGGCGGCGGACGTCCGCGAGGTCGAGGTCCGCCCGGCGGAGGGGAGCCGGGCCGGGTCGGTGAGGGTCGCGGTCGACGGCTGACCGGTCACACCGGGTGGCATGGGGCGCCGCCCAGCCTGGCGACCGGGGAGGCGATGTGGGACCATGGGCGCTCCTTCGAAGTCCCGGAGTCGCCCGTGCCCGCTCTCCTCCCCCCAGACGGCGACGGAGCGGCGCGCCCCGGCATCCTCGCCGCCGGGGCCACCGGCGACCAGGTCGCCGACCTCGTGGACCTCCGGCTGAGCGACGGCCCGAGCGGTCCCGTCCTCTCGGTGGCCGGCGAGCTCGACACCCACACCAGCGCGGCGCTGCGGGTCGCCCTGGCGGGGGTCGGGAGCGACGGCGCCGAGGTGGTCGTGGACCTGAGCGGGGTGACCTTCGCCGACTCCGCCACCCTCGGCGTGCTCGTCGCCGAGCACAAGCGGCTCCTGGCCGCCGGCCGCGGCCTCGTGGTGCAGGCGCCGGGACGGGCGGTCCGCCGGGTCCTCGAGCTGTCGGGCCTGCTGCACGTCCTCGACGTCCGCGACGCCGCCCACTCCTAGCTAGTCGTCGTAGATCTCGACGACGTTCCCCCTCGCGTCGGCGAGCAGCCAGCCGGAGCTGCGCTCACCGGACACGTAGATCCGCATCCGCACCGCCTCGGTCGTCGGCCGGTCGCGGTTGACGACCACGTACACCGACGTCGGGTCTTCCACGTCGGTCGAGGCCACCGCCTGGTCGACGAGGTCGGGGAGGCGGTCCCAGCTGACGCTGTCGAGCGGGAAGGCCCGCAGCTCGAGCTCGGCCTCCTGGTCGTCGGTGAGCGAGACCGGGTCGGGATCGAGCAGGTCGCCGTCGCGCTCGTAGTGCCAGCGGTCGACGTGGCGGGGGACCTCGGGATCGCGGGCCTCGAGGATGGCGTAGTCGGGGTAGATGCTGACGTCCACGGCGGAGATCGACGGCCCGATGGCGTCCCGCCACGCGTCGAGCGCACCGGCGATGCCGCTGTCGAGCAGGTTGGCGCTGCCGAGGACGATGCCGGTCCCGCCGTCCCCGTCGTCCCCGCCGCAGCCGGCCACGAGCGCCGCGGCGACGAGGACGGCGGCCGCCCACCGCCCGGGCACGTGCCGCCCCTACCGGAAGATCGTCGGGCGGCCCTGCATCGACGGGTGGGGGGCCACGTCGAGCAGGTCGAGGATGGACGGGGCGGCGTCGAGGATGCTGACCTTCTCGCGGGACGGGTCGCCCTCGATCCCGGCGCCGGCGGCCACGAACACGCCCTCGGGCGTGTGGTAGGCGGTGTTGGCCCCGCCCGGGCGCCGGTCGACGACGATGCCGAGGTCGGCGATGTCGCCGGCGGCCTCCCGGCCCTCGGGCGACCGCCAGCGCACCTCCGAGGGCAGCCCGGACGCCGAGAACCGGTAGTCGATCTCGAACGACACGGTCGTGCCGTGCACCCGCACGTCGTGGAACATGGCGCCGAGGGGCGAGGCCACCGAGGCGATCGGGGCGACGGCGGCCTCGGCGGCGGCCGGGTCGGGCAGCTGGAGGCAGACCCGCGGGTACATGGCCAGCCCGGTCGTGGCCCCCTCGAGGCCGACGGCCGAGGCGAACCGGTCGGTGTCGGCCAGGACGTAGGTCTCGTCCATGTCGCCCTGGTAGGGGATCGGGCCCTGGCCCATGCTCGAGGCGATCACGAGGACGGTCGACGGGTCCCGCTCCATCGCCTTCAGGATGCGCCCGAGCTGGCGGTCGAACAGGTCCATGGCGTCGAGCACGAACCGCCGGTACACGTCGTCGGGGCGGTAGGGCTGCTCGTCGGCGTAGCCGGGCACGGCGTCGCCCCAGTAGCGGTGCATCATCCCGGCCACGTGGTTGGTGAAGAACACCGACAGGTGCGGGCGGGTGCGGCGGTGGAGGCGCCAGTACAGGTCGAAGGTGGGCAGCACCTGCATGGCCGAGCGGCGGGCCTTGAAGCGGTGGTCCAGCTGCTCGTGCACCAGGTGCGAGCCCATCGTCGCCATCGAGCGGGGCGTCAGGCCCTTGGCCAGCAGGTCCAGGCCGGCGGTGACCATCGCCCTGCGGGGGAACGGCGCGTACGAGGAGAACGCGTTCTCCCGGGTCATGGCGAGGTTGAAGGCCTGGAACCGGGCGAGCGACCTCGGGTACGTCTCGGGGGTGCGGGCGAAGGTGTCGGGCACGTAGAACCCGCCGTTGCGGAGGCGCCGCGCCGGCCAGCTCTGCATCGGGCCGAACAGGCCGACCCGCAGGCCGGCGTCGTCGGCGACCGTCCAGAGGTCGACCCCCCGGAACGTCGCCGGGTCCTGGCCGAGGTCGAGCGAGCCGTGGTCGTCGGTGTAGAGCGAGCGGTGGAACGTCGGCCACGTCCGCCACGGCTGGAAGTCGACCGGGTCCTCGTCGATCGTCGTCAGGCAGCGGGCCGTGGGGAGGAAGGCGGCGAGGTTCGAGGCCGGGCGGGCCGAGACGTAGAAGTCCACGATGTCCCAGGGCACCTCGTTGAGCTCGTAGAGGATGACCCGGCGCTGCATGGTGCGGAGCGTACCGACCTGGCACCATGCCGCAGTGGCGCTGGAGATGCGGGCGACGTGTGAGCGGTGCGGCGCGGACGTGCCGGCCGACGGCGAGGCGTGGATCTGCTCCTACGAGTGCACCTATTGCGGCGAATGCCGGCTCGCGCTCCAGGAGCAGTGCCCGAACTGCGGTGGCGAGCTGGTCAGGCGGCCCCGACGCGTGAGCACCTGACGGCCCGGCCGGCCGTCCGCCGGCTGGCCGGGGCGGCGGTCGCGGCCGTCGTCGTGGCCGGGGCGGTGGCCCACGTGGCGGCCCGGGCGGACCTGGCCGACGCCAGGGAGCGGGTGGCGGCGAGGGAGCGGGTCGTGGCGACCGC